>CALUNJ010000041.1 GCA_944321975.1 uncultured Paraprevotella sp. | reverse complement strand
TCGAACACCTCGTAGCCGTCGGCCTTGAAACGCACGGTGCATGCGGGGCAGTGTCGTCCTTCCCGTTCGAAGAACCATGCGCCCGGGCGGTCGGCGATTTGGGTTTTGGGGCGGTTGCGCATGGAGTCGATGACGGCGTGGTTCCGGTCCAGCAATTCCACCTTCACGCCCGTGAGGCGTTCGCGGGTGACGGAGTTGAACACGCCGCCGTAAATCGTGCCGCTTTTTTGTGCGGAGGCACAGGGCGGTAGGACGGCGAGGAGAAGCGGGAGAACCGTAGGGCGGAGAAAAGGGAATGTTTTCATGATGTCTCGATTTTAAATGAGGGGTTAATGTCGGCCGCGTCTTGCGGCTGCTTTGTCTATGATACGCATTGGGCGGTTCCCTGTTTCATCGGAATGGTTCTTTTTTTGTGTGACTCGCGGGAGGCGAGGGGAATGAAGAATTGCAAGATTGTAGGAAAAGTTCTTAATCCGCAGGCGGCGTGGCATTGGGGGGTGTAACTCGCACGAAGGGCTGCGGAACGCCGTTTTTATCCTTTTCGAAGGCGTTTCGCATTTTGCTGGGAATAAGACGGTTGCAGGTTTGCTCCGAGAACCGGATTTCTCTCTTGAAGAAAAAAGATTTATCTCTTGAGGAAAAATTTTTTTCCTCAAGAGACCGTTTCGCGTTTCTCTTGACGTGGATCGGCCGCAAGCGGGGATAACCGCAGGGAGCGTATGGCGGAGGGGATCGGATTGTAAGTTTTTTCTTAGTCTTTCTGCAGTTTCCGGCTGATGTAGGAACCGTCCCAGACGGGGTCGTCCAACGCCCAGGCGCGGGGCAGCACGCCGTTGCCGTTGTGGCTCCCCTCCGTGCGCACGAGGTGGAGTTCGTCGCCGATGAGCGCGGCTCCCATGTAGAGCGGGCGGCCGTCGGCCTGGCGGATGCGGATGCCCGCTTCCTCGAACTCCCAATACACATCGTTGCTGGCCACGTAGAGGGCCTCTTTTTTCAGGTATTTGTGGAACAGGTCGTGGAACCGCTGGTAGTCGGCCTTCGTGCAGTGGGGGACGACATATTTGAAGCCGGTGGAAAAGGTCGTGGGGTCGTCGGGGGATCCCTGGATGTGCACCACGCGCTTGTATGAGCCGTGGAAGGAGACGGCTTCTTTCCGCACCCGTTTCCGCGAGGCGTAGCTGTCGAAGAGTTGTTCCAGTTCTTCCACGGCGGCCTGGCCGGGGATGGGGTCGGCTTTGAGGTCGGCAAAGCGGTTGGTGGCCTGATAGTAGAACCACACGCCCGTGTGGTTGGCCGTGAGCGTGAGGTAGTCTTGTTGCCCGCGTATGTCCGAGGGGAAGGATAGGATGTATTTGGCCCGTCGCACTCCTGCGCTGTCAGTCATGTCGATGTGTTTGTGCAGGTAGGGCGTTTCGTCGAGGGTCTTGAACAAAGTGTCGATTTGCGCCTCATGGGCTTGGTGGTCGGCTTGGTCGGCATACCAGTATTCCACCCAATATTGCGCCCAGGCCATGCAACGCTGGGTCAGATAGCGTTTGGGGAACATGTCGTTCAGTTTGTGGAAGATGCTGATGGCCGTCGCGTTCTCTTGATAGAACGTCTGGGCCGGGCTTTTGCGGGGGGATGCCAGGAAGACCATCGTCAATCCCAGCATCAGTTTAATAGATGTTTTCATAAGACGGATTTATGAATTCATATTGCTCGGAGAGGGTCTCCATGCGTTTCCTTTGCTTTTCGAATTCGGCTTGGATGTCCACCAGGTGGGGCATTTCGCCGGAAGGTTCCGTGGCGGTGTCTGCCGGGGGGCTGGCGGCCGTCCAGTCCCGGTCGGTGTTTCCGGAAGCGCCGGGCAGGGAGTCGACCGGGCGTGTGGCGGCCACGGCCGGAGGACGCGCGGCCACGGGCTTTTCGACATAAACCGTGTCGGTGCGCCATTTCACTTGGGTGAGTGTCACCGTCCGCACTTCCGGCGGGGCTGGCGTTGGGGACGTGGTCTCGTGCGCCGGCACAGCCCTGCCGAGATAGAAACTCACGGCGGCGAGGGCGGCGGCAGACAGGCCGGCGGCGAGGCGTGCCGTGCGTCTTCGTGTCCGCGACGGGGCGGGTCGTTGTTGCCGCCGCATGCGGGGCGTGTCCGGCCCGTTTTCAATCCACGAGGCCATTTCTTGCGGGGGGAAAGAAGGTTCTCCTTGGTCGAAGAGGGCGAACATTTCCCTGAAGGCGGCAAATTCCTTGTCGGCATCGGGGGAGCGGAAGTAGGCGGTGAGCCGTGCTTCCTCTTCCAGCGAGGTGTCTCCTGCCATGTAGCGGTCGAGCAGGCGGCGGATGTCTTCTTTCCTTTCTGTCATGGTCAGTCCTTTCTTTGGCTCAATAGTTTCATCATTTGTTGCCTGGCCCGCGAGAGCAGGATGCGGACGGCGTTTTCCGACGTGCCGATGAGGCGGGCGATTTCGGGGGTGTCCAACCCTTCCACTTGACGCATCCGCAACACGGCGCGGTAGCGGTCTGGCAGGCGGCGCAGGGCCGTGCGCATCCAGTCTGCGTTTTCCGCCTCTTCCATCCGGGCTTGTGCGTTTTGCATGTCATCGGCGATTTCATGTTCCGGAAAACTTTCGTGAGGCCGGGACTTGAAATGCCGGAGGCGGCTGATGCACAAGTTGCGTGCGATGGTGGCGGCGAGCGGTTCCAGGCCTTTTTGCGGGTCGATCCTGTCACGGAGAATCCAGAGCTTGAGCATGGCTTCTTGTGCCACGTCCTCGGCTTCCTCTCTGTCGGACAGGTAGAAACAGCCGATGTCCACGAGCTTGGCCCGCAGACTGGATGCCGCTGTTTCAAAATCTGTCGTCTCCATGGGATAGGTGTTTCGCTGCCGCGCTTTCCGCCGGGCTACAAAGGTTACGCGGGCATGTGGCCTTTGTTTCGCTGGGAATGCTTAAAAAACGTGAAAGGCGTTGTCAGTGTTCCCCGAACAACCGGCGGAACTCGCTTTCGAAGTTGGGCGTGAAGATGCCTTTGCCCGTGTGGCTGCGGATTTCGTCCATCGTCCAAAAGCGGCCGCCGTCGGTTTCCGTGCTGGGGCGGATGTCGCTGTCACAGGTGCAGCGGTAGGGGAAGACGAGTTCCCGCTCGCGGTCGGATTCGAACACATAGTGCGGCAGGCGTTCCGGGGCGACATCCGCCAGGCCGAGTTCTTCGGCGGCTTCGCGGCGGAGCGCCATGTCCACGCTTTCGCCCAGATCCACGTGGCCGCCCACGGCCGTGTCCCACTTTCCGGGCTGGATGTCTTTCCAGGCCGGACGCTTTTGCAGGTAGAGGTCTCCCCGGCTGTTGAACACGTGGAGATGCACCACGGGGTGGAGCTTCTTGCTCCCGTCGTGGCATTCGCCGCGCGTGGCGGCCCCGATGATGTTCCCGTCCTCGTCCACGAGGGGGAACATCTCTTCTGCGTTGTCTTTTTGTGTGGCGATCATTCTTTTCAGGCTTCAAGGGATTAACAAGGAACTGTCGCCGTAGCTGAGGAAACGGAACCCGTGGCCGAGGGCGTAGTCGTAGATGGTGCGCCAGTCGCCATGCACGAAGGCCGACACGAGCAGCAGGAGCGTGCTTTGCGGCTGGTGGAAGTTGGTGACCATCATCCGCACGATGTGGTATTCATAGCCCGGGGCGATGATGATTTGCGTGCTGGTGTGCAGGGCCGGCAGGTCGTGGCGGTCCAGGTAAGCGAGAATGTTTTCCAAAGCCTGCGTCGTGGTGAGGGCTTCCGGGCGCCCGTCTTCGGGGCTGCCTGCAGGACGGGTCTGTGCGGAGTAGTCGTAGGGCATCCATTGCGGCACGTGGAGTTCTTCTTCCGAGGCATCGGGATTCCGGCTGAGCGTCACACCTATATAGTATAGGCTTTCCAAGGTGCGCACCGAAGTGGTGCCCACGGCGATGCACCTGCCGCCATGCGTCAAGAGTTTCTCGATGGTGCTACGGTGTACGCAGATATATTCCGTGTGCATCTCGTGTCCGGCGATTTCCTCGCTTTTTACGGGTTTGAACGTGCCTGCTCCCACGTGGAGCGTCACTTCCTCGCGGTCGATGCCGTGCGCGTCCAGGTCGGCCAGCACCTGTTCGGTGAAGTGCAGCCCGGCGGTGGGTGCGGCCACGCTGCCTTTGATTTTGGAGTACACCGTCTGGTAGGTGGTCTTGTCGCTTTCCTGCGTGGCGCGGTTCAGGTAGGGCGGGATGGGCAGTTCGCCCACGGCCTCCAGCATGTCCGCCCACGTCACGTCCGCGGCGTCCCATTCAAAGTCGACGCGGTGGCTCGTCCCCCGGTTTTCGCCCCGTGTGGCCCTCAGGGTGACGGTGCGCCCGCCGATTTCCACCTGCCGGCTCAGCGTGCCGGTCTTCCATTTCTTCAGGTTGCCCACGAGGCAGAGCCAGCTGCAGCGGCCCGTCTGCTGGAACATCAGGGCGTAGTCGTGCGGCAGGAGCGGTTCCAGGCAGAACACCTCGATGAGTGCTCCCGTCTCCTTGCGGAAGTGCAGGCGGGCTTGGATCACCTTGGTGTTGTTGAACACCATCAACGCCCCTTGGGGCAGATAGTCCGGGAGGGAGGTGAAGATGTCTTCGCTGACCTCGCCGTGGCGGTAGACCAACAGTTTGGAATGGTCGCGTTCCGTCAACGGGAATTTGGCGATGCGGTCGTCCGGCAGGTCGTAGTCGAAGTCTTTGATGTGGATATGTTTGGTCTCTTCCATTTTATGTCTGTTCACGTTTCGGATTGCAAAGTTAGGGATATTTGTGCAAAGCCTTTTGCCCTGCGGGATAAAAAAGCATAAAGACGTTTTCCGGATTTTGTACTCCTTGTGCTTTGCCGTATATTTGCAACCGGAAAAATATTAGCATGCATTATGAAAATAGGAGATAAGGTGAGATTCTTGAGCGAAGTGGGCGGCGGGGTCGTTTCCGGCTTCCAGAGTAAAGACATCGTCCTGGTGCGTGATGAGGACGGGTTTGACATCCCGATGCCCGTGCGCGAATGTGTGGTGGTGGAAACCGACGATTACAATATCGCCAAGGTGAACACCGGCACGCACGACAAGGCCAAACTGGAAAAGCCGTCGCAGGCACGCCGGACGGCAGTGGAGGAGGACGAGGATGACCGTCCCGTGGCATTCGTCCCCAAGCCGCTGGAACGCCGGGAAGGGGAGAAACTGAACGTGCTGCTGGCTTACGTCCCGGTGAATCCCAAGGAAATGACCACCACGGCTTTTGAGGCATATCTGGTGAACGACAGCAACTATTTCCTGGACTTTCTTTACATGAGCGCGGAGGGCACCGGCTGGAAGGTGCGTTTCAAGGGCACGGTGGAGCCGAACACCAAACTTTTCATGGAAGAGTTCGGGCGCGAGGATTTGAACGGACTGGAAAGGGTTGGTGTGCAGTGCCTGGCCTATAAGCAAGACAAGACGTTTTTGTTGAAGCCGGCTGTGCAGGTGGAGTTGCGCGTGGACACGGTGAAGTTCTACAAACTGCACACGTTCCAGCCCTCGGATTTCTTTGAGGAAAACGCTTTGCTCTACGACATTGTGAAAGACGACGTGCCGGCGCGCACGGTTTTTGTCAGTGCCGAGCAGTTGCAGGCGGCGTTGCTGAAGAAATCGGCTGACGAACGTCCGGTTCGGCAACCGGCCCGCAAACCGGAACAGCCGAAAGAAGGCATCTTGGAAATCGACCTGCATATCCATGAGCTGCTGGATAATACGAACGGGTTGAGCCACAAGGATATGCTCGACTGCCAATTGCGGGAGTTCCGCCGCGTGATGGACGCGAACCTGAAGCAAAAAGGGCAGAAAATCGTGTTCATCCACGGCAAGGGCGAGGGCGTGCTGCGCAGCGAAATTCTCAAGGAACTGAAGCGCAGCTACAAGACGTGTACCTATCAGGACGCTTCCTTCCGCGAGTATGGCTTCGGGGCCACGATGGTGACCATCCATTGAAACGTGACTCCTTAAAGGCTCTTAAAAGATGTATATTTAATTGGGGTTCTGCTTAAATTATGGTAACTTTAATGCCAAATTCAAGTAGAACCCTTCATCTTTTAAAAACTCAAAATAAACATGCATCGTCTTTGGTCTTTTCTCTTTTTGGGCGTTTTCTTTTGCAGTGTGTCCCTGTCGGCCCAGGCTTTGCGGGCGGATAGTGTGGCGGAAGATTCAGTCACGGGGCGCGACATCGTGGAGAAAGCCAAAGAATTTTTGGGAGTGCCCTATCGTTACGGGTGCATGAACCCCAAGAAAGGGTTCGACTGTTCCGGTTTCACCACTTATGTCTATAAATCCTTGGACATTCGTTTGACCCGTTCTTCTCGTACGCAAATCAAGGACGGTGTCCGCATCGAGGACCGGCGCGACCTGCAGGCGGGCGACTTGGTGTTCTTCACCGGCACACGTTCCAAGAAAACCATCGGGCACGTGGGCATCGTGACGGAAGTGGATGCGGACACGGGTGAGTTTGAGTTCATCCATGCCGGCCGCGGCGGCATTTGCATCAACTCTTCTTCCGACGGCTATTATGACCGCCGTTACGTGGGGGCTTGCCGGATTTTAAGCTGAAAAAGGAATTTGAGCCATAAGGGAAAGGCCGTTTCGCGTGGGGCGCGGAGACGGCCTTTTTCTCATGATGACTTTCGGGTGATGAAGGTTTCAGAACAAGTCTACTTCCACGGGGCAGTGATCCGAACCGAAGATTTCCGTGTGGATGGAAGCTCCTTTGAGTGTTTGCTCCAGGCGTTTGGACACAAGGAAATAGTCGATGCGCCACCCCGCGTTCTTCTCGCGGGCACGGAAGCGGTAGGACCACCAGGAGTAGACACCTTCCACATCGGGGTAGAAGAAACGGAAGGTGTCGGTGAATCCGCAGTCCAAGAGGGTGCTGAACTTTTCCCTTTCCTCGTCGGTGAAGCCGGCGTTCTTGCGGTTGCTTTTTGGGTTTTTCAGGTCGATTTCCTGATGTGCCACGTTGAGGTCGCCGCATACGATGACAGGTTTCCGCGCGTCCAGCCCGAGGAGATAGGCCCGGAACTCGTCCTCCCATTCCATGCGGTAGCCCAGTCGCTTCAGTCCGTCCTGCGAGTTGGGCGTGTAGACGGTGACGAGATAGAAGTCCGGCATCTCGAGCGTGATGACGCGCCCCTCCTTGTCGTGTGCTTCCTGTCCGATGCCATAAGTCACGCGCAAAGGTTCATGCCGGCTGAATATGGCTGTGCCGGAATAGCCTTTTTTTTCTGCATAGTTCCAATAAGATTGGTAACCCTCGAAAGCCAAGTCGAGTTGCCCGGCTTGCATTTTCGTTTCCTGCAGGCAGAAGAAATCCGCGTCCAATGCGGCGAATGTGTCTCTGAATCCTTTTTCGCAACAAGCCCGTAGCCCGTTGACATTCCATGAGATGAATTTCATTATGATGTGGTTGGTTTGAGTTTCCAAAGGTAGTGCTTTTCCACCGGATGCACAAATCAAAAATATGTGGCGTTTTTCCAAAGGGAGGAAAAGAACGCCACATGAACGCCACATGAAAGACGTTATGGAATATTTTTATGGGGCTGGGTGTTGGAAAAAAGCGTTGGATTTGCGAACTTTGCCTGCAAGTGGATAACGGGGAGCACGTGTTGCTGAGTAAGGAATATTTGGTCGATCGCATCGTGACGCTCACAGGGAGCGCTCGCTCGGAGAACAGGTGTTCGGCACGGTCACGAAAGGTGTTTCTAACTACTGTCACATGAAAGAACGTTAAACAACATAAACTAACCGGTATGAAAACACAACTATGGATGGCCGTGTGGGCTTTTTGGCTCTCGGCCGGAGTAGGGCAGGCGCAGGAACTGCATCGCGGATATCCTTACTCTCCAGTGCCTTTTACTTCCGTAAAAGTGACGGACGCATTCTGGGGGCAACGGCTGAAGGCCAGTCGTGAGGTGACGATACCTTTGGCGTTCAGCAAGTGCGAGGAGACGGGGCGGTATGAAAACTTCGTCAAGGCCGCCCACCCGAGCGAGAGCTACAAGGTGGGAGGCTTTTCGTTCGACGATACGGACGTGTACAAGACCATCGAAGGGGCGAGCTACCTGTTGCAGACTTATTCCGACGAGAAACTGGAGGCCTATATTGACAGCGTGCTGGAGATCGTGGCGGCCGCCCAAGAGCCGGACGGCTATCTCTATACCGCCCGCACGATGAATCCCAAGCACCCGCATGAGTGGGTCGGGAGCAAGCGGTGGGAGAAGGTGGAGGAACTGAGCCACGAGTTCTATAATCTGGGGCACATGGTGGAGGGGGCCATCGCCCACTACCAAGCCACGGGCAAGCGCAACTTCCTGGATATCGCCATCCGGTATGCCGACTGCGTGTGCCGCGAGATCGGGCCGGACGAGGGACAGCTGGTGCGGGTGCCGGGCCATCAGATCGCGGAGATGGCTTTGGCGCGCCTTTATCTGGCCACGGGGGAACGGAAGTATTTGGACGAGGCCAAGTTCTTCCTCGACCAGCGCGGGCATACTTCCCGCCGCGACGAGTACAGTCAGGCACACAAGCCCGTGGTGGAGCAGGACGAGGCCGTGGGACACGCCGTGCGGGCCACGTATATGTATGCGGGGATGGCCGACGTGGCGGCCCTGACGGGTGACACGGCTTATGTCCATGCCATCGGCCGGATATGGGACAACATCGTGGGCAAGAAACTGTATATCACCGGAGGCATCGGGGCCACGGCCAACGGCGAGGCGTTCGGGAAGAACTATGAGTTGCCCAACATGTCGGCCTATTGCGAGACGTGCGCGGCCATCGGCAACGTGTATGTGAACTACCGCCTTTTTCTGCTGCACGGCGAGTCCAAGTTTTACGATGTGTTGGAGCGTACTTTATATAACGGCCTGATTTCCGGCGTTTCGCTGGACGGCGGCGGCTTCTTCTATCCCAATCCCTTGGAGAGCCGGGGGCAACATCAGCGTCAGCCTTGGTTCGGTTGTGCCTGCTGCCCGTCGAACATCTGCCGTTTCATCCCCTCGTTGCCGGGCTATGTGTATGCCGTGAAGGACAGGGACGTGTATGTCAACCTGTTCATGTCCAACGAGGCGAGCCTGAAGGTGGGGAAGAAGGACGTGGTGCTGGAACAGCAGACCCGTTATCCCTGGACGGGCGACGTGGCCGTTTCGGTGAAGAAGAACAAGGCCGGCACGTTTGCCTTGAAAATCCGGATTCCCGGCTGGGTGCGCGGCGAGGTGGTGCCGGGCGACTTGTACCGTTATGCGGACGGCAAGCGTCTGGGCTATGCCGTGAAGGTGAACGGCGAGCCGGTGGAGGCGGAGTTGCAGTCCGGCTATTTCACCATCGAGCGCAAATGGAAGAAGGGCGACCGGGTGGAGGTGCATTTCGACATGGAGCCGCGTGTGGTGAAGGCCCACCGCAAGGTGGAGGCCGACCGAGGCTTGGTGGCCGTGGAACGCGGGCCGCTGGTGTATTGCGCGGAATGGCCCGACAATGATTTTGATTTGACGAACATGCTGGTGAACCGGCAACCGGAGTTTGAAACCGTGGAACGCCCGGACTTGCTTTACGGCCTGACGGAGATCCGGACGGACGCGCAGGTGCTGGGTTACGATTCCAGCGGAAGGCTGACGGTGTCGGACGTGGAACTGCACCTGATTCCTTATTATGCCTGGGCACACCGAGGGACGGGCCACATGAAGGTGTGGCTGCCGCAGGAAGTGGGGGCCACGAGTCCTTCCCTTCCGGCCACGCTGGCTTCGGAAAGCAAACTGGACGCTTCGCACAAGACCACGGCCTTGCCGGCGGTCAACGACCGTCTGGTGCCGGTGGACGAGAACGACCGCTCGTTGCCTTATTACCATTGGTGGCCGGAGAAAGGGGCGACGGAATGGCTTTCCTATGAATTCCCGTCGGCGGAAAGAGTCGCTTCGTCCACGGTGTATTGGTTCGATGACGGTCCTTGGGGCGGGTGCCGGGTGCCGAAAGGTTGGAAACTCTATTACAAGGACCGTCAAGGCGGATGGCAGCCCGTGGAGGCCCAAGGCGCATATGGCACAGAAAAGGGGGTGGGCAACACGGTGCGTTTTGCGCAGGTGCTGACTTCGGCCCTGAAACTGGAGGTGATCCTTCCGGACGGCCACTCCGCCGGCCTTTATGAGTGGGAAGTGGAAAAATCCCGATGAAGGGATGGCTGTTTTAAAAAAAAAATGCATATTTGCAATGTCATTTCCCTCCGGAAAGTTCTGGAGGTAGTTCACTTGATGTTTGAAATCTTTTTTAATCAGTAGCCGTATGCAAATCAGTATCACTTACCAAGAAACGCAAGAGTTTATTGCCAAACGCACGGGCAAACAAATTTCATTGGCCTATGTGGACCCTTCCACGGTGAAGGTTTCCTACGCTGTCAACGTCTTTGGACTTTCCAAGTCCATAGGCTTAGACCTGAAAGTGACGGGAGTGAAAGGCACCGACCTGTTTCTTTCTTATAGCGGAAGTCTTGGGATAGACTTGCTCGTGGGACCGTTTTTGGCGTTCGTGAAACGTCTCATGCCCGAAAAGACCGGTTTCGTCAAGGAAGACAAGCCCCATGCCGTGAAAGTTTGCCTGGGCGATCTCGAGCCTTTGGAAAAGGTCTTCGAGAAGGTCACGCTCCACACCATTGACTTCGACCCGCAGGCCATTGTCGTGCACTTTGCCCTGAAATGATCCTTGTCCGGCCTCCAAAAACGGGGGGACGGCAGCCCGGGAAAGTTCCATGGCACCCATTTTAATTTTTAACCTTGTCAAAACAAATCATCACATGACCACTATCATCTGTCTCACCATCCTTGCCTACTGCATCATGGGCAAGGACATACGTTCCTTGTTGGAAAAGCTCAAGGAAACCGACTGGCGCGGGAAATTCGACGACCTCTACCGGAAACTGCAGCCCTACGCCCTGAAGACGGGGCGCGTGGCAGCCAAGCCGTTGCTGCAATTCTACTACGTGATGGTAGACGAAAAGACGGGCACCCTCGACAAGGTGCTGATCTATGCCGCCATCTTCTATACCATCTCGCCCGTCAGCGTTATTCCAAGTGCCGTCTATCAGTTGTTAGGCGTGCTCGACGAAGGAGCTGCCGTACTTTATGTCTACAAGAAGATCAAAGAGAAAATCACTCCGGAAATCAATGCGAAAGTGGAGAATACCCTGGACGAATGGTTCGGCGCGGAATATGAAATCGTGAAGAATTAGCCCTTTCTTAAGGCGGCGGAAGGCTTTCGACGCTGCCGGCAGGTTTTGCCTCGAGAGAAAAAGAAACTTTTCTCTCGAGGGTCTTTTGTTCTTTTCAAGCTGGAAATTTTCCCTTCGCTTGGGAGCCGGAATCCTTCGTGTCTTCCTTCCGTCCCGTTCTTTTCCTTCCGTAAGCTCCATTTCCCTGTTCATATCGTCCTATTTTGAAGGTGATTCTTATTTTATTAATAATCAGCGAGGTCAACATTGTTTAGAGACACGCGGATTTCCTTCAAGCGATTCACATTTTTTTTGCTTGAGAAAAAAATGTGAATCGCTTGAGGGAAATTTCCGTTCCTCTTGAGGGCGATTTTGTCCTATCCCCCCGCGTGTGTTTTTCCTTCACGAGGCGGTAGAGATGCCTTCCGCTCCAACACCGGAACTTTTAGGCTATCCCTACTAAAGTCCTACTGTTTCTTCATGTTTCCCGATCCGGCCCCTACATGCCGGAATCCAGACGGTCTTTTCCACAGAAAAGGGAAAAATGGGGCCTGCGGGGGTGAAGAATGCTTTTTTTGCCTACTTTTGTAATGCCTACCTCCAACGGCAGGCATTATTTATTTATTAAAAATCAACCTTATGTACAAAAAACAAACTTGGAAACGCCCGGTGATGCGCTTCAAGCACTTCGCAAACAAGCCCTATGCTGTGTTCAACAGCCTGCACAGGGAGGTGGTCATCAGTGTGCTGTCGGTCTCCACGCTGACTTTTGCCAACACCCGTTCGGTGTCGGCTCAGACAGAACACCACCTGGCCGATGGCGAGAAAGTGATGCGAGGCATCGAAGTGACCGGCACCAGGGTTCCGCTGACCGACAAGGACGCGGCGAGGATGGTGGCCGTACTGGACCGCGCCATGATTGAGAGCGCGCCCGTGCAGAGTGTGAACGATCTCCTGAAGTATGCCGCAGGCATCGACGTGCGCCAACGTGGCGCCATGGGCATACAAACAGACCTTTCCATTCGCGGGGGCACCTTTGACCAGATTACCGTGCTGCTCAACGGCGTGAACATCAGCAACCCGCACACCGGCCATCTGGCGGCAGACTTCCCCGTGGCCATTGAAGACATCGAACGCATCGAAATCCTGGAAGGCCCCGCGGCCCGGGTCTTCGGCACCGCGGCTTTCTGCGGAGCCATCAACATCGTCACTTCGGCTGAAAGGCAAAAACATGTGCAAGCGAATGCCACCGGTGGGGCTTACGGGCTCGGCGGTGGCGGACTGCGCCTGAACTTGTCGGGCGGACGATGGGGGCACCAGGTCTCGGGCAGCTACCTGCGCAGCGACGGGGCCACGCAGAACAGCGACTTCGACACTTGGCGCACTTACTACCAAGGCGGGCTTGCCACTCCCACGGCCCGCATCCGCTGGCAAGCCGGATTCAGCCAGCAAAAGTACGGGGCGAACACTTTCTATTCCGCCAGATACGACAACCAATACGAAGAGACCCGCCGGCACATCGCCTCCGTGCAGGCCAACACCCGGTTGGGGTGGTTCCACTTGCAGCCCACCCTCTATTGGAACCGTTCGCAAGACCATTACCAACTCACCCGCCACTTGTCCGCCGGGGAGAACTTTCACCGCACGGACGTGTACGGGCTCAATCTGAACGCTTATTTCACCACACGCCTCGGCAAGACGGCTTTCGGCGTGGAGATGCGCAATGAAGGCATTCTCAGCACCTCTCTGGGGCGCCCGTTGGACGGGCCGCAGCGTGTGGACGTGCCCCGGCACGCTGGAAGGCAATACACCCACAAAGACAACCGGACCGACCTGAGCTACTATTTGGAACACAACGTGCTGCTCCCGAAAGCGACCCTCTCGGCCGGAGTCTTGGCCAACCGGAATACCGGTTATGACGACCGTTTCCACTTTTATCCCGGCGTGGATGTTTCCTATCGTCCTTCGCGCGGCTGGAAGATCGCGGCCTCGTGGAACATGGCTTTGCGCATGCCCACCTTCACCGACCTTTACTATAAAAGCCCCACGCAGGAAGGCAACGTGGGCCTGCACCCCGAAGAGACACAGGCTTTCAGCCTCGGCGCGCGGTATCGCCACACGGGTGTGGACGCCTCGGCCAACGTGTTCTTCCACAAAGGAAAGAACATGATCGACTGGGTGATGTACGCGGCAGACGACGTTTACCATTCCGCCAACTTCAAGTTGGACAATAGCGGAGTGGAAACCCAGGCGGTTTGGCTCCCGCGCGAAGTGTGGGGCGGACGTTGCTTCGTGGAACGCCTCAGCGCGGGATATGCCTACATCCACCAACGGCGGCACGACGACAGGCCTGTCTATAAGTCCAACTATGCGCTGGAATACCTGCGCCACAAGTTCGTGGGCGGCCTGTCCCACCGCATCTGGCGCAACCTCTCGGCCGCCTGGGCCTTCCGCTGGCAAGACCGCATGGGCAGTTACATCCGCTATGCCGGCTCCGGTGACGCGACAGGCATGCTCACGCCTTACCATCCCTATGCGGCGCTCGACGTGCGCGTGCAGTGGCACGCCCCGCGTTACCAACTTTATGCCGAAGGCAACAACCTGACGAACCACACTTATTACGATCTGGGTAACATTCCCCAGCCCGGTTTCTGGTTCCGGGTGGGGGGCAGTGTCCGTTTCAACTGGTAGGCAGCGTCTCCCGTCCGCGGCCCCCCGGTTGCGGGCGGGGAATCTTTCTCTCCCTCCCCATGCAGGATAGTTTCGCTTTTCTGACGTATATTCCGGCTTTTTTCCTAATTTTGCAAGTCAAAGGACCAACAATTACAAGACATAAAATGAACAAGATTTCAACTTTCCTTTTGGGGTGTCTGCTGGCCTTCGCGCCCACCCAAATGAACGCTGCCGACCTGACGCTGGACGATTTGTGCAAAGGTGCCTATTCCGCCAGGCGTGTCAGCGGCATCCACCCGATGAATGACGGGGAAACTTATTCGCGGCTCAGCGCGGACCGCAAACAGATCGTGGCCTATTCGTTCAAGGACGGCAGCCGCAAAAGCGTGCTCTTCGACGTGGCCACGGCGCGCGGCGTGGCTTTGGAGTCCATAGACGGTTACATCATGTCGCCGGACGAGAAAAAAATCCTGATTCAAACGGAAACACGTCCCATCTACCGCCATTCCTTCACCGCAGTGTATTACTTGTATGACATTGCCAATGGCACATTGGCTCCGCTCTCGGACGGGGGGCCGCAACAGTCGCCCAAGTTCTCGCCGGACGGCAATCTGGTGGGATTCGTCCGCGACAACAACCTGTTCCTGGTGAAATTGCTGTTCAACAACAGCGAAAGCCAAATCACCAAGGACGGCCGACGCAACGCCGTCATCAATGGCATTCCGGACTGGGTGAACGAGGAGGAATTCACCACGATGAGGTCCTTTGACTTCAACGCCGACAATACCATGATGGCATGGGTGCGCTACGATGAAAGCCAGGTGGCCACCTTCTCATTCCCCTGGTACAAAGGCAGCCATCCGGAGAAGGAGGAATATGCCGAATATCCCGGTTTGTATGAATACAAATACCCCGTGGCGGGGACGGCCAATTCTACCGTGAGCGTGCAGACTTTCGACATCAAGGCCCGCGTCATCCGCACCCTGCAACTGCCCATCACGGCTGACACCTATATCCCGCGCATCCGGTTCACCGACGACCCCTCGAAGTTGGCTGTCTTCACCCTGAACCGCCATCAAGATTGCCTGGAAATCTATATGGCCAATCCCCGTTCCACGGAATGCAAGAAAATCCTGAGGGACGAAGTGGACAAATACGTCAACGAGAATGTGTTCCGCAATCTGGCCTTTTATCCCAACCGCTTCGTGCTGACCAGCGAGCGCGACGGCTACAACCACATCTACCTCTATGACCTGAACGGAAGCCAAGTGGGCAAAGTCGCGCCGGAAAAACTCATCGTCAAAGACTTCTACGGATATGACCCGGCGAGTGGCAACTATTTCTTCTCGGCCAACCATGCGGAAGACCCGATGCGCACGGCCATCTACCGCAGCAACAGCAAGGGGGAGGTCACCAAGTTGTCCGCCCAGGAAGGCTGCCACAGCGCCGTCTTCAGCAAAAGCCTGAAATACTACATCAACGTATATTCCAATATCCATACCCCCTATGTCACGACCATATGCAACCGTAACGGGAAAACGCTGGCCACGTTGGAAGACAACCAGGCACTTGCCGAAAAACTGCGCGCCCTCCGGCTGGGGAAACAGGAATTCTTCCGTTTCAACACCGGTGAAGGCATCACGCTTAACGGGTATATGGTGAAACCGGCTGATTTCGACCCCGCAAAGAAATATCCCGTCATCATGTTCCAATATAGCGGTCCGGGCGCGCAACAGGTCGTAGACTCTTGGAACGCCGGCAACATGGGCGGCACGTTGTACGAGCACTATCTGGCCTCGAAAGGCTTTATCTGCGTATGTGTGGACGGGCGCGGCACGGGCGGACGCGGCGCGGATTTTGAAAAATGCACCTACTTGAATCTTGGCTACCTGGAAGCCCGGGACCAAGTGGAAACAGCCTTGTACCTGGGCACGCTCCCCTATGTGGACAGCAAGCACATCGGAATCTGGGGCTGGAGCTATGGCGGTTTCAACACGCTGATGAGCATGAGCGAAGGCCGTCCGGTGTTTGCCGCCGGCGTGGCTGTGGCCCCACCCACATGCTGGCGCTATTATGACACGGTCTATACGGAACGTTTCATGCGCACGCCGAAAGAAAACGCCAACGGGTATGGCCGCAGTCCCATCAGCCTCGCCCATCAGCTGCATGGCGCATTGCTCATCTGTCATGGCACGGCCGATGACAACGTGCATTTCCGCAATTCCATGGAATATGCCGAAGCACTTGTGCAAGCCGGGAAACCTTTCATGATGTTGCCATACAACAACCGTAACCACAATATCGTGGGCGGCAACACGCGCAGCCATCTTTTCACAAGCATCACCGACTTTTTCATCGACCACCTGCAATAAGAGTCTTTCCGCAAATGTTTCATAAAAATGCCGGCCCGAAGGAATCTCAATCCTCGGGCCGGCATTTCATATAACCGGTAAAATCCTGTCCTTGTTCCTATGTCAATTGTTCTCCGGACGGAGACGACGTACGGTTTCGGCCGTGCGCCACATTTCGCTGTCATGCAAAGCCTTCAACTCGGCCTGCAGTTTCTCGCGATAGTCCGGCTTCGAGTTGGAATCGATGGAAATCTGCGCTTCGTTGCCTGTCGCCACGCTGTGATACAATTTCTGCATCACCGGTTTAATCGCATCGTGGAACGGACCCATCCAATCCAATGCCCCGCGCTGTGCCGTTGTAGAGCAGTTGGCATACATCCAATCCATGCCGTTCTTGGCAAACAGCGGCATCAAAGACTGCGTAAGCTCTTCCACGGTCTCATTGAAAGCCTCGGAAGGTGTATGTCCGTTTTCGCGCAATACCTCATATTGTGCCAAAAGCAAGCCTTGGATGGCACCCATCAACGAGCCGCGCTCACCCGTAAGGTCGGAAGTCGCTTCGCGCTTGAAGGTGGTCTCAAACAAGTAGCCGGAACCGATACCGATGCCGAAGGCCAATACCTTGTCCAACGCTTTTCCGCTGGCATCCTGGTAGATGGCATATGAAGAATTCAAGCCTCTTCCTTCGAGGAACATGGTGCGGAGCGATGTGCCGGAACCTTTTGGAGCTACCATGATGACATCAATATCCTTGGGAGGCACCACTCCCGTGCGGTCATTCCAATTGATGGCGAAACCATGGGAGAAATAAAGTGTCTTGCCCGCTGTCAGGTGCGGTTTGATGGTCGGCCACAACTGCATCTGCGCTGCATCGGACAGCAACATGCACACAATGGTGCCCTTCTCGGCTGCTTCTTCGATGGAGAACAACGTTTCACCCGGCACCCATCCGTCGGCCACGGCTTTCTCATAAGTCTTGCCCTGACGTTGGCCTACAATGACGTTGAATCCATTGTCACGCAGGTTGCATGCCTGTCCCGGCCCTTGCACGCCGTAACCCAATACTGCAATGGTTTCGTTCTTCAATATCTCCCGAGCCTTTTCCAAAGGAAACTCCTCGCGGGTCATCACATTCTCAATGACACCGCCAAAATTCATTTCTGCCATTTTTGTTTTCTGTTTTATGCGGCAAATGCCGCGTCATTATTCTTAAATACTTCTTTTCTCTATCAAATCCGCTCGCAAATTTACGAAATTATTCCCTTTTCGTGCAAAGAATAACTATTTGTTAACAAATTTAATCTTACTGCGGCAGACCACTTCGCCTTCCGCGTTGTCGCCCCCCACGTTTTTGCGCACTTCGATGTCAAATGTGCCGTCGGCATTTTCCTCGCGGAAGAAACTCAACACGTCTCCGAAATAACTTTCGGCCACATAGGCCATCTCAAAACGGCGGATGACATGCCCTTCATACCAATCTTTCGGGAAAAGGTCCAGCACATGTTCCATGTATTTGATGCTGTTCACATGCCCGTTGATGTCTATGTCGTTGTAGTACATTTCTACGGAGCGTAAGGGCATGCCGCTTCCCACCTTGATGCGCCCGGGTTTCTCAATGGGGCAGGGCTTTTCTGTCTCGATATAGTCCACGATGCGTTCCCCGTGCAGGGTCAGCAGGTCTGCCGGTTTCCGTGTGTCCATATTGATCATGGCCCACACGGAACGTGCGTAGCCGTAAACCTTGCCGTCTTTGCCGTAGATCGCGAAGTTGCGGTCGGTGAAGAGGCGGTAGACATTTTCCACCCACGTGTCCACTGAAAACGTCTCATATTGTGCCGGCATTTCTTCCATCTCCACCGCCAAGCGGGAAAGCACCCACGTGTAGTTGCTCTCGTTCAATTCGGAGATGCCGAATCCCCGTTCCGAGGCGTGAAACCCCGCGCTGTTCAGCAAATGGTTGCCCAACACGCCCATGAACAGCCTTCCCGTGAAGTCCACGTGGAAAGGCTCGGCCACGAAAGAATACGTGCCGATCTTATTCGCTTTCATTGCCGTGTTCCCGTTCATTTTTGTTTCTGCTGTTCTTCGTGGATCCGTCTCCGCTCTTCCAAAAACGCATCCAGGTATTCCGTGCAGCTTTTTGTGATGGCGATGCGTCCCGAACGCACGTACTGCAACACGCAGTTGTAGTCATTCAACGCGTAGTAGAGCGACATGATGTCGTCCGTCAGGCCTTTTTTGCTCACCACCGTGTAAGTCGGGTTCACCTCCACGATCTGCGCCCCGTGATGGCGCACGGCCGAGGAAACCGCCGGATTTTCGAGCACTGCCGGTGTGGAGAGTTTATAAAGCGCCACTTCCTGGATGAAGATTTCATCGTCCGTGAAGTAATGCGCCTGCAACACGTCAATGCGCTTCTCGATCTGCTTCGTGATGAGTTGTATCTGTTCCTCCGTGCTCCAGCACGTAATGGTATATTTGTGCACTCCCTTGATGCTGGATGCCGAGACGTTCAGGCTCTCTATGTTCACCTGGCGGCGGGTGAACACCGCCGTCACCTGGTTCAACAATCCGGCGAAGTTTTCAGAGAATACGATCAACGTATAGAATGTTTTTTCCTGTTCCATGATTGTCATCCTTGATTTTAATAATCCAAAACCATATCGTCCACGTCGTTGCCCGGACAGCACATCGGAAGAACACGCCCTTCCTCGATGACGGCCACCTGCAGCAGATAAGGCCCGTCTGTGTCTATCATTTCCCGGATGCCCCGTTCCAAGTCGGCCCGGTCGATTACCGTGCGGTTAGGAATGCCATAGGCCGACGCAATCATGTTGTAGTCCGGATTCATCATCGGCGTGAAGGAATAACGCTTCCCGAAGAACATTTCTTGCCATTGGCGCACATTGCCCAGATAATTGTTGTTGAGCAGGATGATCTTCACCGGGCTGTGCTGCTCCATGATGGTGCCCAGTTCCTGCAAGGTCATCTGGAGTCCGCCGTCGCCCACAAACAGGCAAACCATGCGGTCAGGCGCGCCAAACGTGGCCCCGATGGCGGCGGGAAGCCCGAATCCCATCGTGCCCATGCCGCCCGATGTGACAATGCTGCGCTTTTGGGAAAACTTGAAGTAACGGGCGGACAACATTTGATTTTGTCCCACGTCGGTCACCAAGACGGCCTTGTTGCCGGTCATTTCGGTCACTTTCCGCGCCACTTCGCCCATTTTGATGGGGCCTTCTGCCGGATGGACTTCAGGCTCTATGACCACGCTTGTTTCCTCGTCCAAATATTTTTGGAAACTCTCTATCCACTCCTTGTGGCAGTTGGGCTTCACCAGTTCAAGCACTTCGGCCAGCGTCTGCTTGCAGTCGCCCAGCACGGCCACGTCTGCCGGCACGTTTTTGTTGACTTCTGCCGGGTCGATTTCAAAATGGATCTTTTTGGCTTGCGTGGCATACGTGTTCAACTTGCCCGTGATGCGGTCGTCAAACCGCATTCCCACGGCTATCAGCACGTCGCATTCCTGGGTCTTCACGCTGTTGGCCAGACTGCCGTGCATGCCCAGCATGCCCATGTTCAGCGGATGGTCGGAAGGCAATGCCGACAATCCCAGCAACGTGCAACCGGCCGGGATGTCGGCCCGTTCGATGAGTTGTTTCAGTTCTTCCTGCGCGCCCCCGATCTCCACGCCTTGTCCCACAAGTATGAACGGACGCTTGGCCCCGTTGATCAGTTCGGCTGCCTGGCGCACCGTTTCGGGATCCGTTTTCGGCACCGGCACATAACTGCGGATGAAATCGATGTCGCAAGGTTCATAGTCGACCATTCCCACTTGGGCGTTCTTGGCAAAGTCCAACACCACCGGCCCGGGACGGCCGCTTTTCGCGATGTAAAAAGCCCGGCTCACGGCCCAGGCTATGTCTTCCGGCCGACGGATCTGGTAGGCCCACTTGCTGATGGGCTGGGTCACACCGACCAGGTCGCACTCCTGAAACGCGTCGGAGCCCAACATGGACGTGCCGACCTGTCCGGCAATCACCACGATGGGCGTGCTGTCCATCATGGCATCCGCAATGCCCGTCACCGTGTTGGTGGCTCCCGGCCCGCTTGTCACCAGGCAGACGCCGACCTTGCCCGACACACGGGCATAGCCCTCGGCCGCATGGGCCGCCGCCTGTTCGTGGCGCACCAGAATATGATTCAACTTATCCTTATATCCGTACAAGGCGTCATACACCGGCATGATGGCTCCGCCCGGATAGCCGAAAAGGGTGGTCACCCCTTCGTGTTCCAGCGAGCGCATCAATGCCTCAGAGCCTGTGATTCTTTCTTTTGCCATAATTCATTCTCCGTTTTTTAATCTATAATACGCACACCGCCTTTGTCGGCCGAGCTGACCATCGAGGCGTAGGCTTTCAGGGACTTCGGCACCACCCGCTTGCGTGTCATGGGGCGTTGCGGGCGCGCAGCCAGTTCTTCATCGCTCAACTTCACGTTGATGCTCCGGTTCGGGATGTCAATCTCGATGATGTCGCCATCCACGATTTTCCCGACGTTGCCTCCGGCTGCGGCTTCCGGCGAAATGTGCCCGATGCTCAGTCCCGACGTGCCGCCCGAGAAACGCCCGTCGG
>CALUNJ010000040.1 GCA_944321975.1 uncultured Paraprevotella sp. | reverse complement strand
ATGGCCAGGTCGTAGTCGTTGTGGGCATGGAAGTCGAAGCGCAGGCCCGGATAGCGTTTCACCATCTTGCGCATGTAACCCAGCAAGTCCAAGGGATTGAGGATGCCCAGCGTGTCCGGCAACATGAAGCGGTCGATGGGTTCGTCTTTCAATGCGTCCATGAACGCGAACACATAGCCGGGCGAATGCTTCATGCCGTTGCTCCAATCCTCCAGATAGACGTTCACCCCAATGCCCAACTCACGGGCGTAGGCCAGCGACTGGCGAATGTCCGCCACGTGCTGCTCCAGAGTCTTCTTCAGCTGGTTCGTGCAATGGTTCTCCGACCCTTTGCACAACAGGTTGATGTGCCGGCAACCGCTGCTGTGAATCCAATCCAGCGAGGTATGGCCGTCCACAAAGCCCAGCACTTCCACACGGTCCAACCGCCCGGTCTGGCGCGCCCATTGGCAGATGCTGCGCACGGCCTTCCACTCCCCGTCGGACACCCGGGCCGAAGCCACCTCGATGCGGTCCACGTTCAAGTCCTGCAGCAAGGCCTTGGCAATCATCAGCTTCTCATGGGGCATGAAGCTCACGCCGTTGGTCTGTTCACCGTCGCGGAGCGTCGTGTCCATGATTTCTATCTTCACGGGATTCGTGTTCATTCCTTTTTCCTCCCGTCGTCAGGCGTTCTTCCCTTCCCAAGCCTCAATCTTGTCCTTGTTCTCAAGCAGGAAGTCGATGTCGTCCAAGGCATTCATGAGGCAATACTTCTTATATCCGTTGATTTCAAAGCGCTCGCTGCGCCCCGTGGCTTTGTTGGTCACCGTCTGGTGAGGCAGGTCTACTTCCACCAACGTCTTCGGGTCGGCCTTGATGGAGGCGAAAAGTTCGGCCAGAAAATCTTCGCTCACCACCACGGGCAGCACAAAGTTGTTCAGCTCATTGTTCTTGTGGATGTCGGCAAAGAAACTGCTGATGACCACACGAAAACCGTAACCGGCGATGGCCCACGCCGCGTGTTCGCGGCTGGAACCGCTGCCGAAGTTCTTGCCGGCCACCAGGATTTCTCCCCCATACGTCGGGTCGTTCAGCACGAAATTCTTGTTCAGCGTGCCGTCGGCATTGTAACGCCAGTCGCGGAACAGGTTCTCGCCAAAAAAGCTTTCTTCTCTCGTTGTGGCCTTCAGGAAACGGGCCGGGATAATCTGGTCCGTGTCCACGTTTTCCAAAGGAAGGGGTACACAAGTGCTTGTGATGATATCGAATTTCTGTTTCATAAGTCATGTTTACATTAATGTTCGCGGATCGGTTATCACTCCCGTCACGGCTGCCGCTGCGGCCACCAACGGGCTGGCCAGTACGGTACGCGCCCCCGGGCCTTGGCGGCCCTCAAAGTTGCGGTTGGAAGTCGACACGGCCAACTTGCCCGCCGGAATCTTGTCGTCGTTCATGGCCAGGCAGGCGGAACAGCCGGGCTGGCGAAGCTCAAAACCGGCTTCTTCCAGCACCTTGTCCAAACCTTCGGCCTTGATCTGGCCGGCCACCATCCACGATCCGGGTACCAACCACGCCACGACATGCGGCGCCTTCTTGCGTCCCTTGGCAATGGAGGCAAACGCGCGGAAATCCTCGATGCGCCCGTTGGTGCAGGCTCCGAGGAACACATAATCCACCGGCGTGCCCAACAGCTTCTGCCCGGGTTGGAAGCCCATGTAGTCCAACGACTTCAAGTAGGAAGCACGTCCGGCCTCCGGAATCGTGTCGATAGAGGGAACGGTTTCCGTGATGCCGATGCCCATGCCGGGATTGGTGCCGTAGGTGATGCGGGGTTCGATGTCGGCAGCCTGGAACGTGAGTTCCTTGTCGAACACTGCGTCATCGCCGCTCTTCAAGGTTTTCCAGTAGGCCACGGCCTTGTCCCATTCCTCACCCTTGGGCGCGTATTCACGGCCTTTCAGATAAGCGAACGTCACTTCGTCCGGCGCGATGAAACCGCCGCGGGCACCCATCTCGATGGAAAGGTTGCACAGCGTGAGGCGTCCTTCCATGGAAAGGTTGCGCACCACAGAGCCGGCATATTCCACGAAATACCCCGTGGCACCGGAAGTGGTGAGCTGCGACATCAGGTAGAGGGCCACGTCCTTGGCCGTCACGCCCTGAGCCAATTCGCCTTCGATGTTGATGCGCATCGACTTGGGTTTCTGCTGCAGGATGCACTGCGAGGCCAGCACCATCTCCACTTCGGACGTGCCGATGCCGAATGCCACTGCGCCTACTGCGCCGTGGGTCGAGGTGTGGGAGTCGCCGCACACGATGGTCATGCCGGGAAGCGAGAGGCCGCGCTCCGGTCCCACCACGTGGATGATGCCGTTCTTGGGGTTCATCATGCCGAAGTGTGTCAGCCCGAAATCGGCCGCGTTCTTGGCCAACGTGTCCACCTGCGCCTTGCTCACGGGGTCTTCGATCGGCTTGTCCTGATCGTGCGTCGGCGTGTTGTGGTCCGGCATGCAATAGATGTGGTCGGGGCGGAAACATTTCAACCCGCGCGCCCTCATGCCGGCAAAAGCCTGCGGGCTGGTCACTTCGTGGCAATAGAGCCTGTCGATATACAATTGTTGCGGCCCGTCCTCCACGTACTGGACGACGTGCTTGTCCCAAATCTTGTCAAAAAGTGTATTTGCCATTATCTTATTTTGTATTTGTTACTTCTTAAACTTGTTGATGCAATCTATGTAAGCCTCCACGGAAGCCGTCACGATGTCGGTGTTCGCGCCGAAGCCGTAATACAGATGCCCGTCGTATTCCACCTGCATGTGAACTTTTCCCACGTCGTCCGACCCCTTGCTGATGGCCTGGATCGTGAATTCCTTGAGCACCATCTGCCGCTTGATGATGTTTTTCAACGCCTTGATCGCGGCATCCACCGGGCCGTTCCCGCTGGCCGAAGCCTCGAATTTCTCTCCCGCTATGTCCAGGCCGATGCAGGCCACGGACTTCACGCCCATGCCGGTCGTCACCTGCAGGTAGTCCAGCTTCACGGCATGTGCCGCCGCCCGGTCGGCCCCCGCCAGCATCAGGATATCGTCGTCGTTCACTTCCTTTTTCTTGTCGGCCAGCTTGAGGAACTCCTGGTAAGTCGCATCCAGCCGTTCGCCTTCCAGCTCCACGCCCAACACACTCAGCCGGTGTTTCAAGGCCGCCCGCCCGCTGCGTGCCGTCAGCACGATGGCATTGTCGTCGATCCCCACGTCTTTCGGGTTCATGATTTCATAGGTCTGCACGTTTTTCAGCACGCCGTCCTGATGGATGCCGCTGGAATGCGCAAAGGCGTTGCGCCCCACAATGGCCTTGTTCGGCTGCACCGGCATGTTCATCAGGCTGGACACCATGCGGCTCGTGGGATAAATCTTCTGGGTGTTGATGTTCGTGTCGATGCCGATTCCCCTGTGGCACTTCAGGATCATGGCCACTTCCTCGAGCGAAGTGTTCCCCGCCCGTTCACCGATGCCGTTGATCGTCACTTCCGCCTGGCGCGCCCCGTTGAGCACCCCGGCCATCGTGTTGGCCGTGGCCATCCCCAAGTCGTTATGGCAGTGGGTGGACAAAATGGCCTTGCCGGCCGAAAGCCCGTCGACATGCTCCATCAGGTATTTGATCTTCGCCCCGTATTCCTGCGGCAGGCAGTAGCCCGTCGTGTCCGGAATGTTCACCACCGTGGCACCGGCCTTGACCACCGCTTCCACCACACGGGCCAGATACTCATTTTCCGTGCGCCCGGCATCCTCGGCATAGAACTCCACGTCCTCCACATACCGCTTGGCATATTTCACCGCCGCCACGGCGCGTTCGATGATCTCCTCGCGGTTGGAATTAAACTTATACCTGATGTGCGAGTCCGAAGTCCCGATCCCCGTGTGAATACGCTTGTGCTTGGCCTCACGCAAAGCATCGGCCGCCACGTCGATGTCCTTCTGCACCGCGCGGGTCAGGGCACAAATCGTGGGCCATGTCACGGCCTTCGAGATCTCGATGACCGAATTGAAGTCGCCCGGACTTGATATGGGGAAACCTGCTTCGATCACATCTACTCCCAAGGCTTCCAACTGCTTGGCCACCTGGATTTTCTCTACGGTGTTCAACTGACAACCCGGCACTTGTTCGCCGTCGCGCAATGTCGTATCAAAAATAAATAACCTGTCACTCATATTCTTCGTCTTTTTTTAATTTTCCATTAAGAAAGAAGCCTTTCACACCGGGAAGTGGGAAAGGCTTCAATATCATCACTGCATGATTACGCACAGACCACACTTCCCACTACGCCCCGCAGTCGAATATCCAAAGTGGCCAGCAAAGTCGTCCTGTTGCGCATCATTACCTTATAATATCCTTAAATTCTTAAATCGGCTACAAAGATAGAAGTTTTCAAGGAAGCCTGCAAATAAATTAAAAGAAAAAAGAAAGCATAACCGTGATTTTATCACATTGCGTGCTCCGCCCCGCGCCTCATTGGACACATCCCATGACAATCCGCCCAAGCCCCCTTGCGGCTTTCCGCCCAAGACGAAGAAAAGAGATTACACCTCCGCCATTCGCCCCTCCTGAAGCAAGCCCTGCGGCGCGGCCTTTCCTTCGGCAGAAGGCGATTCATCAGGGAAGCGTATTATTCCATTCAGGTTCAATAACTTACGAATTACATGCCGCCGTCTGTCTTTCCTCAAGCGATTCGCATTTTTTTCTCAAGCGGTTAACTTTTTTTTCTCAAGCGAAAAAAACACGCCCCTCAAGCAGTCGTTTTTCCTGCCTCCGGAACCCATTCCATTCCCCCTCTGGGAGGATTCGTTTTCCGGCTCCGGCCGATTAGAAAAAATGCGACAGGCCGGAACTGCCCCTGCTTGTCCGCACCGGCGTGCCCCTGCCCATCCCTCCGGCTCACTCCTCCAAGAGTTTCTTCAGGAAAGCGTCCAGGTCCTCGTCCAACCCCTTCAGCAGTTCGCCATCCACGATCATCGCGTCGTCGTCCACCAAATAAAGGTCGCTCACCGTCTCCTTTTCATCGTCCACCAACACGAACGTGTAAGGTTTGAGGATGGAGAGCTTGTCCCACACGTCTTTCATGCCTGCAATGCACTGGCGCAAGACAGGAGCCACGGCGTCATAGAAGTCCTCGTCCTGGCAGCCCATCCATTGCTCTACCACGCAACGGGTCAGTTCCTCGTCGTCGTCATTAAAAGCCAATAATTCTCCCGATTCCGCCTTGGCTTGGAGGTGGATGTCCGTCAGCACCGTGTCTTCCCTGCCTTCGGGATATTTGGCAGCGACTTTCCGAAGTGCGCGTTCAATCTGCTGGATGGTTTGCGATGTGGCTTTCATGTTTCTTCTCTGTTTATGCATCCCAAAGGTACAAAAAAAACAACTTCCCGGAGCATTTTCCCGCAAAAAAGTCACAAGCGCTCCCCCGAAAACGCCGGACCTACGCTTCCTTCCTGCCCGCGCCCCCCTTCGGCCCGCGTTCCTGCGCCGGCAAGGTCTCCTCAATCTGCTGCTCGCGATGGAAAAGGCGCACCTCGATGCCAAACTCCGCATGCAGGTGCCCGGCCAAATGTTGCGCCGCGTAGACGCTGCGGTGTTGCCCTCCCGTGCAGCCAAAGGCAAACATCAAGTCGGTGAAACCGCGCTGCAGGTAACGGGCCACATGGGCGTCGGCAAGCGCATACACGTGTTCCATAAACTTCAGGATTTCCCCGTCTTCTTCCAGAAAACGGATGACCGGCCCGTCCCTGCCCGTCAACTGCTTGTAGGGCGCATAACGCCCGGGGTTGTGGGTGCCCCGGCAATCAAACACGTAACCGCCCCCGTTCCCGCTCTCGTCGGCGGGAATGCCCTTGCGATAGGAAAAGCTGAACACGCGCACGACCAGCGGGCCGCGCCCGTCGTGGGCCGAACGCGAAGGTTCCCCCTCCTTCCGCACGGCTTTTTCCTGTCCGGAGAAACGCGGCAAATCCGCCAGCCGGCCCAACACGTCATGCAGATAAGGATAGGGGCAACCGCCGTCCGCCAACACCTTCCGAAGGTTTTGAATGGCCGGCGGGATACTGTCCAGAAAATGGGGTTTCCGCTCAAAATAGCCCCGGAAGCCATAGGTGCCCAACACCTGCAACAGGCGGAAAAGGACAAACGACTTCAACCGGCGGCGGAAGCGCGCCTGGTCGACATCCATATACCGGGACAAGGACGACAAGTAAACCTCCACCAGCTCCTCGCGCAGCGCGTCAGGATAGCGGGCCGACGCCTGCCAAAGGAAACTGGCCACGTCATACTCCAACGGGCCGCGCCGGCCGCCTTGGAAATCAATGAAGAAAGGCCGTCCTTCCGCGTCGAGCATGACATTGCGCGCCTGAAAGTCGCGATAGAGGAAAGTGGAGCCGCACTCGTCCAGCAAGTCGGCGGCCAGCAGCCTGAAACTTTCCTCCAGCCTCAATTCGTGGAAATCCAGCCCCGTGGCTTTCAGGAAACAATACTTGAAATAGTTCAGGTCGAAAAACACGTTGGTGCGGTCCATTTCCGACTGCGGATAGCAACGGGAAAAATCCAGGCCGCACGCCCCTTTCACCTGTATGGCCGGAAGCATCGCCACGGTGCGCCGCAGCAGCTCCTTCTCCGCCTCGGAATAGTCGCCGCCGCGCCCGCGCCCTTCCGCCAACGCGTCGAAAAGGCTGCGGTTGCCCAAATCATCCTGCAGATAACACATCCGGTCGGCCGACACCGCCCGGACACGGGGCACAGGCAGGCCGCAACGGGCAAAATGAGTCGAAAGATAAATGAAAGCCTCGTTTTCGTCCCGCGACGTGCCGGCCACTCCCACCACAGTGGCTCCGTCGGGAGCCGTCAGCCGGTAATAAGCCCGGTTGCTTCCCGCTCCCGGAAGCGGCGCAATCCCCGCAGGCTCTCCTCCCCCGCTCCATTCCCCAAACAAACGAACCAACTCTTCCATGCCCTTCCCTCCTCTTATGCTTTATGTTTCCATATCGACAACACCTTGGCCTGAATGGCGCACACGTTGAGCACGCTGACCACCAGACACAGTAAAATCCCCAAGACACATGCCGGCCACATGCCCGCCCCCTCGACCTGGGGGAAAAGCAGGGAAAGCATGTCCAAATAATAACCACGCAACAGCGACACAAGCCCCAGTGCCAGCAAGAGCACCAGCACATTGAGTCCCACGGCCAGCACTTCATAGGGCAAGCCCACACGCCACGGGCCATAACCAATGAGCAACAGGTTTTCCAGCTTCGTAGAGTTTTTTTGCACCAACAAATAAATGCTCAACATCAGGATATAGAAAGAAAGCAGGCTGATGAGCAGCCCCACGCCCATGACCACTCCCGAGACCACGCGCAGGAAATAGGTGGTCTTTCCCGCGTCGAGTTTGTCAGCCTCGGTGTCATATCCCTTCTGTTGCAGGAAACGGGCGATGGCATCGTCTGCCGGATTATAGACCTCCACGACCAGCCGCGTGGGAGCCGCGTCGGCACCGGGAGCATACACCCCATTGCTCCACGCCATGAAACTTTCCGGCACGAGAATCGTATTCAACCGGTCGGTGAAGCCCACGATCTTACCCTTCATCACCCCTTCGCGCCCGTCGCGGCCCCGCAACCTCACGTTCAGGTCCAGCATGCCCACGACCCCCTCGGACAACTTCGGCAGGGAACGGCTTTGGGAAAAGCCGAAATTGTAAATAGCCAGATAGCTGCGCGGAAGAATGATCGGCACGCCGGGGTCGCCCGCCTTGAAAGTCCATTCCTTGGAATCCGTGTCGACATAACGGTCGGGGACGGATTCGAAAAACAAATCCGTGCTCATATACCCCATGCCTTCTATGCCCATGCTTGCGCTCACGCCATATTGGCTGGCCGTGAACGCTCCCACGCTTTTACAAAACTTCTGGGCGCGGATCTCGTCGATGTCGGCCGGCGAAAACACACTGCCGCGCCCGCTCATCGCACCCATCACACCGATGCGCTTGGACACGATCAGATAGTCGCTCCGAATGAAGCTGTCACCTCTCGAAAAAGCCGGCGCCACATCAAAATAGAACTGAATGCCGAGCAACACGATGAGCATTCCCAGCAAATTGGCCAAAAAGAATCCGGCCAACTGCGGAAAGCTGAGATGCCGGCGCAAGAGTTTCCACACCAAAGTCATAGCCTGAATATTTTTTCATAGTCCAACATCATCCGCTTGCCGATACTGGTCACGATGACACCCGCTCCTTGCCGGCGGGCCTCTTCCATCATGATTTCACCCATCACCCGGCCGTTCTCGTCATCCAAGTGGCTCACCGGCTCATCGGCCAAGAGAAAATCAAACGGCTGCGCCAAAGCCCTCATCATGGCCACGCGCTGTTGCTGCCCGAAACTCATCCGCCCGATTTTTTCATGCATCTTGTCGCCAATGCCCAATGCGCCAAACCATTCCTCGATCTGTTTCCGCTTCTTGAACCCCGTCAGGTTGTTCTTGACCGCCACATTCTCATAAGCCGTCAGTTCCGGGAAAAGCCGGAGCTCCTGAAACAGGTAAGCCAACGAACGCTTGCGGATTTCCACCCAATCCTTCACTTTGTAATTGCGGACATTCGTCCCGTCGAAGCAGATAATACCCTGGTAATCGTCACGATACCCCACGAGGTAACTGCACAACGAAGATTTCCCCGTACCGGAATCGGCTTCCACCAGATACAAATGTCCACGCTCAAACGCGACTTCCTTGTGCCACACATCGCTCTCGATGTCATCGCGCAAGGCAAAGACCATGGGCAACGTGTTCTTTAATTCAATCTTATCCATTTATTTCAATAAATCCTTCCATACATTCCGTCCTTTCTCTCCCCGCACATCCAACGTAAAATGCCGGGCGTCAGACGAACGCAGCACCAGACTGCCAAACAAATCCGACCCTCCAGGCCATCCCGGCACGTTGTGGAGCTGTGCCAAATTGAACCACAAAAAGAACCGGCTGCCCTTGATTTCTTTTTCCCATTCAGCCAATGTCGATGTCTCCGGCCCGTCGGCATGCGCGGCCAGCCCTTTGTCGGGCGTCACATAGAAAGTCCTTCCCGCCACCCCGAAATACGCCTGCACGGACTCTGTGCCGATGAAGAAACGATTGCCGCCAAAATCGCGGAACGTCAAAGCCCCGCTCCTGGCGGCGCTTTCTTTCCAATAAGCTACTTCTTTCAGAAAATCCGTGTTCTCCAACCGAGCTTTCAACAGGAAATCCGTCCCGGAAAACGCCGAAGGATAACACGTCAACGCCAAATCGCCCCGAATGCTCTTGATCATCAAATCCGCATCCACGCCCATGTTCAATCCCAAGAGGAAAGTACGCACCGCAGGATGCGTGCGCAACTGTTCCAGCAACTTGTCGCCATCCACATTCACACAACACCATCCCATAGCCTCTGCAGGCACACATGCCGCATAATCGCCGTCGATTTTCCCGCCAAGAAGGGCAAACCGCTCATAATACTGATTTATCCGGGGATTCTCCGAGCGGATTTCGGCATCCAAAGTCAGCCCCCGCTCAGAAAACTGGAGTTCCGCCACGACGTTCACATCGCTTAAACTGGCATGATCCGGCAAACCCGACTTGAAATTTTCGCCATAAAAAGCAGGAAGCACATCCAGCTGCGCCACCAGGAGACAGGCCGAAGCCGATTTTTCCACATCGGCAAACACAGACGAAACCATGCCGCTCTCCTCTTTCTTCTGGCGAAGACAAGCCATCACTTCCTGCCGGAGGGCATCCATATTGGCTTTCAGCCCAGGGCCTATCAACAGCAAAGCCCGATCGTCAAAGCCTGCCATCCAACTTCCGTCCCACACCGTCCAATAACGCCCGTTACGCTCTTCCGGCATCGTGCATTTCCCGCTCCCTGCGATCTTCTGAAACCATCCGGCCAGTTTTTCTTTATCCTCCACCGGCACCAACAAGCCTACATATTCTTTGCCCGAGACAAACAGATAAGACCTCTTTTTCCAATCTATGCCTTGCGGGAGCGTTCCCCTTTCCGGAAACCACGCCGCCAGCCCGTCCCGTCCCAAGCCCGAATCATCGGCCAGCCTCAGCCAGTCCACAGCCATCAATGCCTTCGGCCGCGACGGCAACGCATGCAAATAATCGTCCGAGGACCATGACCGGAAAACCCAATATCCCATCACACAAGCCAAGGCCGCACACGCGGCTCCTATCCATATTCTTCTTTTCATAGCGTCTTTCCTTTTTTTCCCTCGCGCTACCGCGCATGACAAATATGCATCAAATGTACGGCCACCAATGCCGCTGTCTCCGTACGCAGCCTGCTTTTGCCGAGACTCACCGGCAAAAAGCCATGTTGCAAAGCCAACCGAACCTCATCCACGCTGAAATCCCCCTCGGGTCCCACCATCACCACGGCATCCCGGGACGCATCCAACACATCCAGCAAAAAAGGTTTTCTCTCCTTCCGGCCTTTTCCGGGAGCCGCTTCTTCCAATCCTTCGATGTCGGCTTCTTCATAGCAATGCGCAATAAACTTCTGACCCGGGAAATCACCCGCCACAAAACGGCGAAACTCTTCCATGCCGTTCAACTTCGGCTTGAACGCCTTGTGGCTCTGTTTCATGGCTGCCACCAGAATCTTGTCGACCCGCTCCGCCTTCACCACTTTGCGTTCAGAATAGCGGCAGTCCAGGAATGTCAGTTCGTCAAAACCGATTTCCGTGGCCTTCTCTACCAACCACTCAATCCTGTCCATGTGCTTAGTGGGAGCCACGGCCAAATGCAAATGTCTATTCCACTCGCACGGGAGCGGTTCTTCCGACAACACCTTGAACCGGCAACGCTTCCCGCCTGCCGACAAGATTTCAGCCCGGGCACAACGGCCTCTCCCGTCGGTCACCCAGATTTCATCTCCCGCCTGCAAACGCAACACCCGCAGACAGTGAGCAGCCTCTTCAGCCGGAAGTTCGTCGCTTTGTGCCAAATCAGGCGCGTAAAAATACCGTATTTCTTTCATTTGCGTCGTTCTATTTCATCGCGCAACTGCGATGCCAATTCATAATTCTCGTCTTCCACCGCTCGCTTCAAAGCCTCTTCAAGGGCTTCGATATTCACGGAATTCACGGGAACAGAATATGTGCCATCGCCAACCTCGCGCATATATTGATGTTCCAGCAACGACTCATTGATCGTAATCGGGCAATCAAAAGTGTAAGCCAAGATCAAGCAATCCGGCGCCTTGCAATAACGCACCATGTGATACACGCTCCGCTCCCGGTACAACAGATGGCAATAAGTCACTCCTGCCTGCACCGCGGCAATGCGCACTTCCTCCACGTCCATCCCGCATTGCACGAAAGCCGCCTTCATCACATCGGCCATTGACGAAGGCAACGAAAGGTTCTTCCCTCCCTTCATTTTCATCAGCAACTGGAAAGCCTCGCTCCGCTCCATCAGGACCGGCAAGATGCGTTTCCCGTCCCGCTCACGCAGAATGGCCATATAGGCCGCGCCGTCCTTCGTGCATTTCGACACGGTCTGCACCCGCAATTCTTTTACCGCCTCACTCATGGTTCCCTCCTTTTTCCGGAACATGCTTATAGTTGAAGAACAAGGCGAACAGCACGGCTACGACCAATGCATAAGCTGCAAAGATATACCAACACGTGTTCCAACCCGCAATGACCTCATGCCCCGTGGCCGTATCCGGAAGGCCATATACGAAATGATTGATGACCGCCTGTGCGGAAAGTGTGCCCACAGTGGCCCCAAATCCGTTGGTCATCATCATGAACAATCCCTGGGCACTGCTGCGAATGCCCGCATCCGTTTCTTTGTCCACGAACAGAGAACCCGAAATGTTGAAGAAGTCGAAAGCCACGCCATAAACCAGCATCGACAACACGAACAGCCAAACTCCCCCGCCAGGATTGCCCACGGCAAAGAATCCGAAACGGAACACCCAGGCCAGAATGGCGATAAGCATCACCCGCTTGATGCCAAAGCGGCTCAAGAAAAACGGAATGAGCAGGATGCAACAAGTCTCACTGATTTGAGAAATGGAAATCAAAATGTTGGCATGCTGCACTCCAAAAGTGTCCGCATACTCAGGAATTCCTCCAAAAGCAAAGATAAAGGGGCTGGCGAAGCCGTTCGTGATTTGCAGGCATATGCCCAGGCACATGGAAAACACGAAGAACAATGCCATGCGGCGCTGCTTGAAAAGCGTGAAAGCACGCAACCCCAGTGCCTCGGACAGGCTCTTACGGCCGGAACCACGACTCACCCGGCAGGCCGGAAGCGTGAGCGCATAAAGCGACAGCAAGAGGCTCAACGCCCCTGAAAACGCGAACTGCCCCGCATTCTCCTGCATGCCGCCCAAATCCACCACCCACATGGAACAAATGAAGCCAATGGTCCCGAAGACGCGGATGGGCGGGAAATCCTTCACCGTGTCAAGGCCTGCGCCTTCCAGGGCCGAATAAGCCACGGAGTTGGCCAAGGCTATCGTCGGCATGAAAAATGCCACGCTCAAGGCGTAAAGCGAATACAACGCGGGAAACGAGGCGTCTGCCCCCGCACGGAACCCGTAGGCCGAAGCACAAATCATGAACAAGCCGGCCAGCAAATGGCACAAGCTCAAAGCCTTTTGTCCCTGGATCCAGCGGTCGGCCACGATGCCGACCAGAGCGGGCATGAACAATGACACAAATCCTTGCACGGAATAAAACCAGCCAATGTTTTCAGCCATCCCGATCTTCACCAGGTAACTTCCCATTGAAGTGAGGTAAGCCCCCCACACGGCATATTCCAGGAAGTTCATCACCGTCAAGCGCACTTTCAAACTCATAGCATTCTCCTTTCTTGTGGCCCGCAGCCTTGTTTATACTTGTTTATACTTGCAAACTTACACAAAAAAATCCGTTCCCCCGCAGTTTGACGGACGAAAAAAAACGGATTTACCACGAATGCCCGCAAACCATCCCGCCGCGTGCCGCCCAGAGAGTCCCGCTTCCTTCCGGAAACCAGCAGGATCACACGGGAGGCTTCCTGAGGAAACACGGGAAGAACCAGCCGGAAGACGAACGCAATCAACCCGATCCGGGCAAAAGACACGGCATTGCCTTATCCAAGTGATAAAAAGTACAAACAATTACCAAAAAAGTTAAGGCCGCCATCCAGAAAAATGCCAAATAATGATTATCTTTGCCCCTGAAAAAGATGAAGTGACCCAAGCGGGAATCTCATTACATTACCTATAAATTAGTATAATTATGGTTTATTCACACGAAGTAGAAAACATGTGTTGCGTGGCCAAAGGCCCGAACCACGGACCGGCTCCCATACCGGAAGAAGGCAAATGGGTGCAGGCAAAGGAGATTAAAGACATCTCAGGTTTGACTCACGGTATTGGTTGGTGCGCTCCCCAGCAGGGTACGTGCAAACTGACACTGAACGTGAAGGAAGGTGTCATCCAGGAATGCCTGGTGGAAACCATCGGCTGCTCGGGCATGACCCATTCTGCCGCCATGGCTTCTGAAATCCTGCCGGGCAAGACCATCTTGGAAGCACTGAACACCGACTTGGTCTGCGACGCCATCAACACAGCCATGCGCGAACTGTTCCTCCAGATCGTTTACGGACGCACGCAGTCGGCCTTCTCAGAAGGCGGCTTGATGATCGGCGCCGGGCTGGAAGACCTGGGCAAAGGGTTGCGCAGCCAGACCGGTACCCTCTATGGCACTTTGGCCAAGGGCACCCGTTACTTGGAACTCACCGAAGGCTACATCACCAAGATGTTCCTTGACAAGGACGACCAAGTTTGCGGTTACGAATTCGTGCATCTGGGTAAATTCATGGAAGCGATCAAAAAGGGCGTGCCGGCAGACGAAGCGCTGAAGTCCGTGACGGGCACTTATGGCCGCACGAAGCCGGAACAGGGAATTGTTAAATCTATCGACCCACGTAAAGAATAATATAAGGAGGAACCAGAGTATGATTAGAGAAGTGAAATTTGAAAGTCAAGACCGCCGCATGAAGCAGATTTTGGCTGCTTTGAACGAAAACGGCATCAAAGATATCGAAGAGGCCAACCAAATTTGCGAAGCCGCTGGTTTAGATCCTTATAAAACGTGTGAAGACACACAAATGATCTGCTTCGAAAATGCCAAGTGGGCTTACGTCGTAGGTTCTGCCATCGCCCTGAAGAAAGGCTGCAAGAACGCAGCCGACGCCGCCGAAGCCATCGGCATCGGCCTGCAGGCTTTCTGCATCCCCGGCTCTGTAGCCGACGACCGCAAGGTGGGCCTGGGGCACGGCAACCTGGCAGCACGCCTGCTCCGCGAGGAAACCCAGTGCTTTGCCTTCCTGGCCGGCCACGAATCGTTCGCCGCTGCCGAAGGCGCCATCAAAATCGCTGAAATGGCCAACAAAGTACGCAAGAACCCGTTGCGTTGCATCCTGAACGGACTGGGCAAAGACGCCGCCATGATCATCTCCCGCATCAACGGCTTCACCTACGTGCAGACGAAGTTCGACTATTTCACAAGCGAGCTGAACGTGGTGAAGGAAACCCCGTACTCCGACGGCCCGCGCGCCAAGGTAAAATGCTATGGTGCGGACGACGTGCGCGAAGGCGTGGCCATCTTGTGGAAAGAGAATGTGGACGTTTCCATCACGGGTAACTCCACCAACCCGACCCGCTTCCAACACCCGGTAGCCGGCACCTACAAGAAAGAACGCACCTTGGCCGGCAAGCCCTACTTCTCCGTGGCTTCCGGTGGCGGCACAGGCCGCACCCTGCATCCGGACAACATGGCTGCCGGCCCCGCTTCTTACGGCATGACCGACACTATGGGACGCATGCACAGCGACGCCCAGTTTGCAGGTTCTTCTTCTGTTCCTGCCCACGTAGAGATGATGGGCTTCTTGGGCATGGGCAACAACCCTATGGTGGGTTGCACCGTAGCTTGCGCCGTCAACGTGGCCTTGGCCCTGAACAAGTAAGAGCTGAACAAATCCTATAAAGCCCGAAGTGGGTGCGCCGTGACCATACGGCGCACCCTCTCTTTTTCCCATCAGGCACAAAAAAAGCCGGCAAAAACAGGCTTCCCCCGCATTGCCGGCCTCTTATACGCTCTTCCCGCAAGCCTAACAGCGACAAAGGCTGTAATACACATTGCCCTCCTCGCGCACCTGCTTGATTTTCTTCTCCTGCAACAGGCGGGCGATGCTCAAGCAAAGCTCCGTGGTGCCCAATTTGCACTGCGCCTGCAATTCGGCAAAAGTACAGCGCCACATCTTCGACAAAGCCTGATACACGTTCATACTGCGGGACTTGATGATTCTTTCTTCTGGTAACATAGATTCTTTTTTATGGGTCTTAAGCAAAGGAACAAATAAACTTGATCTTATCTTCCAAAACTCTCCTAAGAGAAGTTGATTTTACACTTTATTCAGAAATCCGCCACTTTTTCTGCACGTAGGAAGCATTATATGGAGGTATAGGACAAAATCGCCCTCAAGAGAAACACAAATTTCCTTCAAGCGATTCACATTTTTTTCTCAAGCAAAAAAAATGTGAATCGCCTGAGAAAAATCCATGTGTTCCAAACAATGCTTTATCACACTCATTATCAACGACATAAAAGCATCCTTCCCAAAATAAGGCCATATAGACTTGGAAATGGAACTTACGGAAGGGAGAAGAAAGGGCACTCCCCCTTGACGAGGAAGCGGAAAAGACTGTCCCCACTAAATTCCAACCGCGCCTGCAAGACGACCTCCCACCAGAAAAAAGCCCGCGACAGCAATAACCGGGCTGTCACGGGCGACAAGTGATAAAGCAGGGCTTTACTTTATCAACCACATAATATTCGTAATATCATCAGGCAAGAGAAAGAACGACCTTGCTGCTGTCCGCCTTTCCGCCCTCTGGCACAGGGAAACAACACTGTCCCTGAATCCGGGCGACAATCCGCCGTGTGCATCCTGCTCCAACCATAAATATCGCATCCACTCCGGCCTCCCCTGTCCATTCCACGAGAGAAACGTCCCGCACGGGATCCCCTTTCATGGAATCACATCCCCTCCAACGCCACAATGGCTACCAAAAAATCCGCAAAGAACCTATCAGTTAGTCCATATCCGCTCCCCGAGCGCCATGCATCCCCCATCGTGCAAACGTCCCTTCCGCCACCTTCTTGCCTCCATCCTCAGTCCTTCATTCAAATCTTACAAACCAAAGATAAAAAATCAAAAATGCTTCCACACCAAAAACATCTTGCACTCTCACAAGGTCACATGCTCCGGGAGTGCAAATATAAAGAACATTTAATAAGAATCCATACGAAACACGCGAATATAACAACATTTAACAAATAAAAAACAGAAAATCCTTTCGGACACAGCAGACCGCCCCCTTTCCGCCCAGGTAAAAAAAAGAAGTAAAATATCACATAACGGCCATAAAAGTTTCGCACACAATCCGCCGGATCTCCCACCCCGGCCCGGGAAGCAACAGGCTTCTTCAACCCGCCGCCCACCCGGCACAGGCAGAGAGAGAGAAAACATACCGCAGCCGCCCCACCTACAAGAAAATGAAACACAAAAATCCACCTATGGCTTGGCCGACAGCACAAATAAATCGACACGCGACCCGCTTATATGCCCTTTTTTATGTAACTTTGCAAGTTCAAACGAGAGAATGCATAAAAACGTTATACCCTATGGAATTAGCAAGCAAATACAATCCGGCCGACGTAGAGGGAAAATGGTACCAATACTGGCTCGACCACAAACTATTCAGTTCTAAACCCGACGGACGAGAGCCTTACACCATTGTCATCCCGCCCCCCAACGTGACAGGCGTGCTCCACATGGGGCATGTGCTCAACGAGACCATCCAAGACATCCTTATCCGCCGTGCCCGCATGGACGGCAAAAACGCTTGCTGGGTGCCGGGTACGGACCATGCCTCCATCGCCACCGAAGCCAAAGTGGTGAACCGGTTGGCGGAAAAGGGTATTAAAAAAGGCGACCTCACCCGCGAGGAATTCCTGAAATATGCCTGGGAATGGACCGACGAACACGGCGGCATCATCCTGAAACAGCTCCGCAAGCTGGGCGCCAGCTGCGACTGGGACCGCACGGCCTTCACCATGGACGAGAAACGGAGCCAGAGCGTCATCAAAGTGTTCTGCGACCTCTACCACAAAGGACTCATCTACCGCGGCGTGCGGATGGTGAACTGGGACCCGAAGGCTTTGACCGCACTTTCGGACGAGGAGGTAGTCTATAAGGAAGAACACAGCAAACTTTATTACCTGAAATACATGATTGCCGGCGAGGACGGCAAACCGGACGGCAGCGGACGCTACGCCGTAGTGGCCACCACACGTCCCGAAACCATCATGGGCGACACGGCCATGTGCATCAACCCGAACGACCCGAAGAACACGTGGCTGAAAGGACAGAAAGTCATCGTGCCGCTCGTGAACCGCTGCATCCCGGTCATCGAGGATGACTATGTGGACATCGAGTTCGGAACGGGCTGCCTGAAAGTCACGCCGGCACACGATGTGAACGACTATATGCTGGGCGAAAAGCACAACCTGCCCTCCATCGACATCTTCAACGACAACGGCACCATCAGTGAAGCCGCCGGCCTGTACGTGGGAATGGACCGTTTCGAGGTGCGGCGGCAAATCGCCATCGACCTGGAACAGGCCGGACTGATGGAAAAGGTGGAGGACTACACAAACAAGGTGGGCTTCTCCGAGCGCACCAACGTGCCCATCGAGCCGAAACTCTCCATGCAATGGTTTCTCAAGATGGAACATCTGGCCAAAATCGCCCTCGAACCGGTGATGAAAGACGAAATCCGCTTCTATCCTGCCAAATACAAGAACACCTACCGCCATTGGATGGAAAACATCAAGGACTGGTGCATCAGCCGCCAACTGTGGTGGGGACACCGCATCCCGGCCTATTACCTGCCCCAAGGCGGCTTCGTCGTGGCGGAAACTCCGGAAAAGGCACTTGAATTAGCCTGGGAAAAGACCGGCAACAAAGAATTGACCCTGAACGACCTCCGTCAGGACGAGGATGCGCTCGACACTTGGTTCTCCAGCTGGCTCTGGCCCATCTCGCTGTTCGACGGCATCAACCATCCCGGAAATGAGGAAATCAACTACTATTATCCCACGTCCGTCCTCGTGACCGGGCCGGACATCATCTTCTTCTGGGTGGCACGCATGATCATGGCCGGCTACGAATACCAAGGGCAGATGCCATTCAAGGATGTGTACTTCACGGGAATCGTCCGCGACAAGTTGGGACGGAAGATGAGCAAGTCGCTCGGCAACAGCCCCGACCCGCTCGACCTCATCGAACGCTACGGAGCCGACGGCGTGCGCATGGGCATGATGCTCTCCGCGCCGGCGGGCAACGACATCCTGTTCGACGACGCGCTCTGCGAACAAGGACGCAACTTCAACAACAAGATATGGAACGCCTTCCGCCTCGTGAAAGGCTGGCAGACAGCCGACGTCGAACAGCCGGAAACTGCGGCCATCGCCACACGTTGGTTTGATGCCATATTGAGAACCACATCCAGAGAAGTGACCGACCTCTTCGGGAAATACCGCCTGAGCGAAGCCCTCATGGCCGTGTACAAACTCTTCTGGGACGAATTCTCCAGCTGGTATCTGGAAATGATCAAGCCGGCATACGGGCAGCCCATCGACAACAAGACTTACGGGCAAACACTGTCGTTCTTCGAAACGCTGTTGAAACTCCTGCATCCTTTCATGCCGTTCATCACAGAGGAACTTTGGCAACACCTGTATGAACGCCAGCCGGGCGAAAGCATCATGCTTTCACCGCTCCAAATGGACGACCCCACAAAGGAAAACGCCGACTCCATCGCCGTGGATGGCGTTTATATCATCCACATCGAGAACGTGAAGAATATCGTGGCCGGCGTGCGCACAATCCGCAACCAAAAGAATATCGGCCAGAAAGAACCCTTGACGTTGGAAGTCGTGGGCGAAAACCCGGAAGCGGACTTTGAATGTGTCATCAAGAAGATGGCCAACCTGACAGCCATTGACACCGTGGCGCAAAAAGGCGACGGCACGGCTTCCTTCATGGTGGGCACGACGGAATATGCCATACCGCTGGGCAATCTGATTGACACGGAGGCCGAAATCGCCAAGCAGGAGGCAGAACTGAAGTACTTGGAAGGCTTCCTGGCCGGCGTCCTGAAAAAGTTGTCCAACGAACGCTTCGTGGCCAATGCCCCGGCGGTCGTGGTTGATATGGAACGCAAAAAACAAGCTGATGCCGAAAGCAAAATCGCCGCGCTGAAAGAGAGCCTGGCTCAACTGAAGAAATAATTCTTCCAACCTGAGCAAAATTACCCCAAAAAACTGCTTCCCTAAATCTAAACAATAGAGGGAAGCAGTTTTTTTCGACTTTGCTTGCACAATCAACCTTAAAAGCATATCTTTGCCATGGATGCGGCCAGCCCGGCGGGGCGGGTTTTGTCCATTTTTAATGGTAAAAGGACGTTTACGGACGTTTTCTTCTGTAGTCAAACTTCGCAACTTTGATTCCATTTCAGAAGATACGGCAACGGAACGTCCACGTGGGATGTATTATACACGCTCGGGAAAATCCTATATGTAAATCTCCCCGCATATGTCATAATACCATCTTGACGTGGGCTGGCAGCGTTGCTTATCCTTGGGAGAGACAATGCGAAGGCCCGGACACAGGATGAGCGAAAGTACAGAGGCTCACGTCTTTACTTTTTTTTTAACCAGCCGAATCCGGGGCTTCCATAGGCTATCTAAACCAACAAAAAAAATGAAAAACAGAATGATGAAAAACTGTGGTTACGCTTTTGTAATCGGAATGATGCTCTTCGGACTTCCTGCATGCAACGACGATGACGACAATGGAAACGACGACCCTAATTCCGGCACTCCAGCCCAACAGCCCCCCAAGTTAACGGTGCAGGCATACAATATCCCGTAACTTCCGTCACAGCATACGGCACAACATGGACGTATGAATATGCAGACGGGAGGATGACGGGCGGAAAGACCAACGGCGGCTTTGTTTTCTCGCTTTCCTCCAATCCTCTCGTCATCCAAACGGGCTATCCAGATGATGTGTACACTTACAGCAACATCCGGGTAAACGAAAGCGGGTTCATCACCTATGCCGAAATGACTAACATTTACGAAGGGGAAGTGTATGCCACCGGATCGGCCACATGCCGTTACGACACAGAAGGCCATTTAGTTTACGAAAAGGGGGACTTCCGGGATGCAGATGGCTACACAGAGAGTTACACCACCATCTATACCTGGCAAAACGGCAACCTGATGCAGATTGAGACAACCGACACTTATGAAGGAGAAGGAGAAAGGCACACCGATGTTTATACCGTAGAATACGCCTACGACACCAGCAAATGGCAGAATCCTGGCGTTTACGCCCATTGCGACGAAGAAGAAGGCCTGTCGTGGTTCTTCGAGGCTCCTTTGTTCTATTACGCCGGCTTATTGGGACGCTCCACACAGAACATTCCGACGAACATGACCTTGACGGAACGCTCTGAAGGAGAAGAGGATTATGTCTATTCTACAACATTCAACGACGTGACCTATAACGATGATGGCTCCATACAAAGCATAGGCTTCCCCTACAATGCTTTCTACTATGGCTACGGAAACGAAAATACAAGCATGGAAAAAAGAAACACACTACCAAACGGATTCTGCATTCCGACCAAAGACGCCAATGAAAAAACAAAAGCAAGAATTCTCCTAAAAAAGCATTTAAGGAGCAACAACCACCCTTTGCCTAATTCTTCAAAAGAGACAGGAACAATAGATTAG
>CALUNJ010000039.1 GCA_944321975.1 uncultured Paraprevotella sp. | reverse complement strand
GACTTCTACGGCCGCGACGCTTTCGCCACCATCGGCAAGTTCCTCTCCGAGCTTCCCGAAGGGAGCAAGAACACCTACGCCATGGTGGGCTTCCGCTGCTGCAACACGCTGAGCGAAAACGGCTCCGTGGCACGTGGCGTGTGCGTCTACGACGACCAGCACCACCTGACCGACGTGGTGGAACGCACGGAAATCATGCGCGTGGACGGCCCCATCTGCTACAAAGACGAAGAAGGCCAATGGATCCCACTGGAAGAGAACGTGCCGGTGAGCATGAACATGTGGGGGTTCACGCCCGACTACTTCCAATACAGCGAAGCCTACTTCAAGGAGTTCCTGAGCGACCCGAAGAACATGGCCAACCCGAAAGCCGAATTCTTCATTCCCCTCATGGTCAACAAACTCATCAACGACGGCACCGCCACCGTGCAAGTGCTCGACACGACGAGCAAGTGGTTTGGCGTGACGTATGCCGCCGACCGTGAAGCCACGGTAGAAAAGATTGCCGCCTTGGTGGCCGCCGGGGAATATCCGGAAAAACTCTTCTGACCCGACCACGGGACACCGCACCCCCTGCAAGCATCTTTCCCCCGGTTTCCACTCGCGGGGAAAGATGCTTGCCCTTTGCTCCTCCGTGCCCCGTCCCGGAACATAGCTGGAAGAACAGGATTCCCGGAGATGCAGGAATTTAGCCCAATTCGGCCATTAGGCTTTCGGCAGATTGTCCGCTTATGCTGCGCGTATGGCTTCACGGCTTGGCGATGGTGTAGCGGGCTACATCGGGCCAAGGCGGGGAGCAAGGCGCTGGCAGAAGTGGGCAAGATGCCGGAAGGGCATCCACGCAAGCAGAAATGCCACTTGATGCGGTCTAATGACCGATTGGGGGGTAGTGGGGAAAGTCCAAAATCTTGCGGCACAGAAGCGGAAAACGTCACTATTGCCGTGAAGGAAAAAACGCGTGACGGAATAGCACAAAACCGGCCTCAAGAAGAATGCAAATTTCTCTCAGGCGATTCACATTTTTTTCTCAAGCAAAAAAAATGTGAATCGCCTGAGGAAAATCCAAGTGTTTCAAAAAGATATCTACCTTATTGGTTACCAACAAAATAAAGCCATCCTCCAGAAATAAAAGCATATAGGGCTTGGAGGGGGTGCTCACGGAAGGGAAAAGCCCCCGCCTGCCCGGTAGCCAGGATGAAAGAAGATTTACAGCACATGGCCGCCCTCTGCCGGACGGCTCCCTTGGCCCAAGCGCCGGAGAACCTCTCCCCCTCTCTCCCCGACGGATTCCGCCACATTCAATCCTCTGTCTGAAACAACTCGTCCAGATACTCGTAAAGCACAGGAGATTCCCCCTGCACGATCTTGGCAATCCGTCCCTCAGGGTCTACGACCACCGTCGTGGGATAGACCGATATGGCGTAGAGCAGGCTCACGTCGGGATGATCCTCGTCGCGCACGTGCAGCCACGGCAACCGGTGCCGTTCCACGGCGTTTCTCCAAGTTTCTTCCTTGTCGCGGCAGTCAATGCCCAGGATTTCCATCCTGTCCTTATACTTCTCGTAATACTTCTTCAGCTCGGGAAACTCCCCGATGCACGCCCCGCACCAACTCCCCCAAAAGTCCAACACCACATATTTGCCACGCAAGGCACTGAGGGTAAGGGGGCGGCCGTCGAGGGCGTTCAGGGTGAAATCGGGTGCTTCGATGCCTTCCGCCATTTTTTTCCGGTTCTCCTCAAACTTCTTCCGTATCTGGAAACCTTGTTCAAAAGCCTGCGCTATGGGAGCCAACCGTCCGCTTTTCACTCGTTCGGTCAGCGTGGGGAACAATTCGTCCACCCATTTGCTCCGGATTTCGGCCAGGATGAACAACGACAGATCATCGTCCGGATGCCGGCGGACATAATCAGCCTGCACGCTGTCTTTTTGTTGCCAGGCGGGCAGGTATTCGTGGCGGTAGATTTCTTCTGTCAGCATTTTCCCCAGGGAGTCCAACTTCTCCCTGTAAGGCTGGCAGGCTTTCTGGACCTGCGCATAAGCGGCATTCAGGCCGCTGCCTTCCACCCGCCAGTCCTTCACGCTGCCAGTCACCCGGATGTGGTCGCCCGGAAAAAGGGCCAGCACAAAGTATTGGCTCGTCCCGTCCGCAGAACCGACCGCCACCCTGCAGGCGACACTGTCCGTCTCCGCCCTGTACGTGTATCGGGATTGGCCGGGCAGGATCGTGTCCAACCTAAAATGTTCCCTATTAAGGTCTGAAACAAGGTTAGAAGCGACCAACAACGTGTCGCGGCCCATTTCTTTCAAGGCAAAATCGATGTGCCCTCTTGAATGAATCTGCGGGAAGACCGCAAGCGGGGCCGCAAAGGCCATCAGCCAAAACATTTTTGCTCTCATGGTGTATTTTTTTCTCATTGCTTTTTCACTTTTCACAGGGAGCCGGTTTCCCCATCGTGTCCCGTGTCCGGCTTTGTCCCGATCCGGCTAAAATATTCCCGCCACATGATGGCAGTTTTTTTTAAGGCCGCAGACAAATCATGACACATTTCCCCGACAAAGGTAAGAAAAAAAAAGCAGCGACAACATCTCCCGCTCTCTTTTTTCAGACAAAGCATGGGGACATCCGCCAGGGACAAAACAACCGGTGAAGCCTACATGCCGAGAAAAACAAAAGAGGGCCGTCCCTCAAAAAGAGACGAAACCCTCCGATTGAAGAGAGAAAAAGTTTTTGTTTTTCCAGCCGGCAGACTGCGGCGCACTCACTCGCCGCCCAACAATTCGGCCAGCTTGGCTGCAAGTTCCTCGCCACGCAAACCGCGAGCCACGATCTTGCCGTCCGCGACCAGCACCGTGGCGGGAATGGCCCTCACGCCATAGAGCGCGGCACCTTCACTCTGCCAGCCCTTCAGGTCGGACACATGGAGCCAAGGCAAGCCGATCTGTTTGATCGCATTTTTCCAAGCCTTTGCGTCATTGTCCAGCGACACGCCCAAAATCTCAAGCCCCTTGGCATGGTAACGCTCATAGAGCGACTTCACCAACGGCATCTCCGCCCGGCATGGGCCGCACCAGCTGGCCCAGAAATCGATGAGAAGCACCTTGCAACCTTTGGCCGCCCCGGATACCGACAGCTTGTCGCCCTCAGGAGTGTCCATCACGAAATCCACCATATCGCCGCCCGCCTTCGTCAGCCTCACGGCCGTCAGATATTGCTTCATGTCCTTCACCTCCTTAGTCTGCAACATGGCAGGCACTTTGTCGACCAAGGCTTCGGCCTCTGCCGGGTCTATCTTGTCGAAAATGTCCTGCAAGACACGCGCACCGGAAGGCTGGTCCATGTGGCTGCGGCAGAAAGCCAGGCGGTAGTCAGCCATCGCCTGATCCAGGCGAGCCTCCTCGGCCTTGTTGGCCTTGCGCTCCGCCTCGGAAAGGGTCGTGTCGCGCGAAGCGCGGAAAAAATCCAGGCTCATGCTGCTAAGCCGTGAAATCTCATTGTAGTATTCACGCCAGTCGTCATTGGCCGGCGTACCGCCGATTTCGATGGTGTTGGGATCGGACTTGAGGCGGACGGTGATGTCGCCATTCTCCAGGATGAAAGTCGTGGTGCTTGTACCGGCTGCCGTCTCGCAGGACAGCGAGCGGAACACAGCGGTGTCCTGCCGGCCGGCGAAAGTGAACTTACCGTCCTTCACCACCGTGTCGGCCACGGGCACAACCGCCCAACCTTTGTAGTAAGCCATCTTCACGGTGTCGCCGTCGGCGGCACCTTCCACCGTACCCGTCACGCGATAGGACGGCGTCTGGGCCATCGCCGCGGCGAAAGAGGCCGCGCAAGCCCACAGAACCAAAAACATTCTTTTCATATACGTCTATTATCAAATTTATTGTCTTTCCAATTGAACCTCCAATATCTTGCGGATCTCATCCGCGCCCCGCGGCGTCTTGAGCACCCGCCCGTCGGGTGCCACCATCATGTAGTAGGGCACGCCGTTGCCCACGCCGTATTTGCTGAAAAAGTCCTTGTAGCCCTGTGGCGTCAGGCGGTATTCCGGCCACGGCATCGGCCGCCGCGCCATCGCCCCGCGCCAGGCATCTTCCTTCTCGTCGCACGACACGCCGACGACGGCAAAACGCGGCGCATACTGCTCAAGAAGCGCCTTGATGTCCGGCATGGCCGCCAGACACATGCCACACCACGACGCCCAGAAATCGACCAACACGAACTTCCCCTCGGGAATCACGCCACACAAGTTGCAGTCGCGGCCGAGCGTGTCGGTCAGCGCGAGATCCACCACCCGGCCTCCGGCCGCAGCCTTGCGGGCACGATCCACCCGGCGGAGGAATTCGGCATGGCGCGCCGTGTCGGCAGGCACCGACGTGATGCAGGCTGCCAGCGAGTCGACTTCGGCCGCCGTCATGCCGTAGCCGCGTTCCAGGTACTGGTTGGCAAAATAGAGGGAAACCACCGAACGGGGATGGGTCTTGATGAACTCGCGCGCCACCGCGTCGGCCATTTGGCGTGCCTTGCCCATGTCGCCGCCGCTACGACGGTAGAGCATGAGGTTGTATTCGTTGAAATCCTCCTGCACCTCGCCGCCCTTGATGCGGAACGCAGGCGTGCAGGCAAAGTCCTGCCGCATATCGGCATAACGTGCGGCCTCGACGGTCATCGGCACGTTGTCCACAAACACGTCGTTGTAAGTCCAGCAGATGGAATCTGCCGGCCACCCGTTCTGCTCCACGAGCTTCAGGTTGTTCGTGATGAGCGTGCAAAGCTGCGGGTGCGCCACACGCCCCTGCAGACGGAAAGCCCCGTCCTTCGCCACGCCCTCGGCCAAGGTCTCCCGCCCGGCCTCTTCGGCCAGCAAAACGACTTCCACTCCGTCGCGCAAGCCCGGCATGCGCCCTTCGAGCGTGAACCGCTGCGCCTGCACGGCCTCACAGGCAACGACACAGGCTGACAAAAAAACAAATAGTTGCTGTCTCATTCTCGTTATCTTCTTTGAACCGGGGAAAAGGGGAAAGCCGCCCCGCGCGATGTGGGCGGAACGGCTTCCCTACTCTATGTTTCCAGACGGGGAAGGACATCAATTCTTGCGATAGAGCACTTTCTTTCCATCGATGATGTAAATGCCGTTGCGGTCGGGAGCCACAAGGCGGCGGCCCGCCAGGTCATACACACCGGACACACGCGGAGACGCGGCCGGCACGTCGGCCTTCACACCGTTGATGTCCATGACGATCGAACCGCCGTCAATGGTCAGGGTCTCGGCAGTCACGCCACAGCTGTCGGGCATAGCCAGATAAGCCGAGTTCGGCTCGACGAAGCCTTCCGTGGCACGGACGAACTGTCCGTCCTTCAGGATGTAATAGCTCTTGCCCTCCGTGCTCAGCGTGTCCAAGGAAACGCCGTTCACGCCGGAAGCGATCAAAAGGTCGGTATTGTAGAATGACTCATACGGATCGTCGTAGTAAGTAATCGTGCATTCACCCTCGCCATACAGCAAGTAACCCTGGTTGGCATTCACCGAGAAGCCATTGCGGGTCAGGTTCACGTTGCCGTCAGACACAGAGTCTGGTTCCACCATGCAGCCCCACATGTTGCCGGCCAGATAAGCAGCCCGCGGAGAGCTGAAAAGCACATAGCCGCCTTCTTCGGGGAAAGAGAAGCGGGACGCGGAGTCGCAGTCGAAATGAGCCACATAAGTCTCAGCGTCGGCCACGGTGAACGTCAAGGGGTTTTCCTCGATCTTCTCGCCCGCACTGTTGGTCCAATAAGCAAAACGGCAATTGTCATACTTCGGCTTGGCAGTCAGCGTGAGTTCGTCGCCCACGTCGTTGAGCACCTTGGAAACCTCGACCGTGCCCAAGTCTTCCTCGCCCGGAACATAGCGCGTCACCACGCGGGCAAACATGGCATAATAAGTCGAGTCCGGCTCGAGCGGATAATAAACGGGCAAGTCAAGACCTTCCTGGCGCCCCTCGGTCTTTGCGCGCACCGACAAAGAAGCCGGATTCGTGCCGTCCGTGGTGGTCAGTGTCGCACCGTCGGCCGACCAGCCGGCAAAGAGATAGCCTTCAGCAGGCTGCACATAAGCGTTGAAATAATAAAGCGGGCTTTGGTCGATGGTGTAGGCCATGACCTTCAAGTCCTGTGATTCCTGATAAGCAGGATTCTCCGTCTGAACCGTGTCGGCATAGACCAGACCTTTACCCGAAGGAAGCGCAGCCATCTTTATCCAATAATAATGGTACGACGAACTTCCCGCAAACGAACTCGCTGCCGCACACAGCAGCATGGCAAGGGCGCACAGCCTCTTGCCCATCTTCTTACATGTAAAAATTCCCATAATTACTCTCTTTTTTTAGGATTTAACTTTATTTTTCTTCTAATTCTCCTATTCATGCATGCCTGGTAAAAGCAACGCACGGCCATCGCCCCGAACAGGCACCACAACGGATAATCGGGACAGGGCAACCACACGCAAGCCACGATGAAAGCCGCCAGCACCCCACCGTAGACCAGATAAACCTTTTGCCACACGGCGGCGGGAAACGGGCGCACACGCCCTGCGACATAGACCAACAGGGGAAGCACGTTGAACGGCACGTCGTATTTGTTCCACCCCGTGGCCACCAGGTCGGAACACCACCACAGGTAAGCCATGAACAAGCCTGCCACAGCCTGCACCACGAACAGCACTCCGTCCGTCACGCGGCCGCCACTGCGCCAGGCATCCGGACGGCGGCACTGCACCCACGTGAGCACAACCGTCCACAGCAAGACCGCGCCGAACACCCACAACGGATCGGGAAAAGGAAACGGCGCACAGGATGCGCCCGATTCATACAGCACCACCGGCTCACCCGACAGCATCGGGCGGCGCACGCCTGCCGTGTCCACGATCTCAGCGTCCGCCAGAGCCGCGGCAATATCAGACGGTATCATCAGTTTCTTTTCCAACGGCACCTCTTCGTCGGCCTCATCGCCCAACATCAGCATAATGAAGAGCCGCATCCACGGAAAAGCCTCCAAGCCGTGGAAGGAAATCTCGCGCCGCGAACCGGAAAGCCATGCGGGCACGTCGCCATACCCGATCCGCCCGCGACCGATTGCCATGTCGACGAACGACATGGCCTCGATGCCGCACCCGCGGTTCAAATAGTCATACTCCATGTACAAGCCCTCGGCCACTTTCGTGTCGAGCAGCCGCCACAACTCTCGCTTTTCGTCGGGTGTCAGGTTCAGGGGATAGGCTGTGACCGTCCGTCCCTCCGCCCGGCACGCCTCCAGATAGTCCGAAGTACGCGCCATGATCAGTCCGGCCCGCGCTTTCCCGGCAAAAAAGCTGAAAGCCTCGCTCAGGGGCTGCGCGATTTCGGGACTGAAACAGTAATCCAGCTCATAAGCCGGACATTCCATGCGCAACGTGGCATGCCCCAACGTGGAGTAGATGGCCCGTCCCGACGGTGCCGAAGTCACGAAAGACACGGTGATGAAATCCGCACTGTCCGGTGCCGGCAACGAATCCGCCTCTTGTGCCCCGCCCCGCACCGGGAGCGACACGCACAAGATACCCGCTATCGCCATGATGATATTCCGGACATTCATGAAATTCCCTCCATTTATCGGGTCAACGACTCAATCAAAGCCTTGGTATCCTCGTCCGATGGACGGGAAGCCGAAGACCGATAGAGTTTTCCCTCCTTGTCGAACACCATGAAACGCGGAATGGCCGTGATGTTGTAATACTTCACCCCTTCCGACTTGTCAGCCTGGGGAATGATATATTGCGCCCATGCGGGCTTGTCGGCTGCCACTTTCTTTTTCCAAGCCTCCGTGTTCGTGTCGATGGAGACGCTGATGAAGCGCACCTTGTCGTTACCTTTATAATGTTCCACCAGTTTCTCCAGAAACGGGATTTCCTTGCAGCACGGGCCGCACCACGTGGCCCAGAAGTCGATGTAGGTCACAGCCCCGCCGCCCACCAGCGACTTGAAGCCCACTTCCTTCCCGTCCGTCGTGCGGACGGGGAAATCGAATGCCGGCTGTCCCGGTTCGTTCCGTTTGATGATGTCCAATTGGGTCTTGACAAAGAGGGCATAAGTCGAGTCGGTCGCCACGTCCAGGTATTGTTCCAGGAAACCTTTCATCTCGGGCGATGTCGGGTCAAGCCCGAACTGCATCAGGAAGATCTGCCCCATCATGAAATTGTTCGCCACCCGGTTGCGCACGTCCTGATTCCCGGTCAACTCCTTCAGGTATTTCAATTGGGCCGCCTCGGCCGACAGGGGCGCGTAAAGCCCGGGATGTGCGACATAATACCAGCCGAGGTAACGGCAGATGTCCGCCACATTGGCCGTGTCGTTCATGTCGATGGAACGGACAAATGCGTTGAAATCCGCATCGTCCTCCACTTTGCCGCCAGCCTTTTCCTTGGCCAAGGCATACGAAAAATAGTATGACGAACGTCGGCTTCCCATGTTCTTCTGCTCCCGGGCCACGAAGTCCTCGTCATCCACACGCCCCAGCACGTTTTCCAACCGTTGCATCCGTTCCTCCACATACGCCAGGCAAGTTTTGAAATCCGGCAGACGCGCCAACGTCACGTCCGCAAGCTCCGCACTCCTGTTGGAATAATAATAAGCGAGGTTCACATATTCCGATTTATCGGCATTGTCGCCCGAAAACTCTGCCTCCAGCACCACGCTGTCCGGCGCGGCCTGACGGGGATTGATTTCGACATGGAGCGTCTTTCCCGGTGCCAACACCACGTTGAGGGCATCATGCTTGCGGGCGTTCCGCCCTTCCCAGAAGACCATCACGGTGCCCTCTTTCTTCATCGGCTTTGCCAGCGAGAAAGTACCGTCTTTCCGGATTGCCACCGTGTCATACCCCTCATTCACCGCCCCGAAATAGCAGAAGAGGGTGTCTTTTCCGGCATACCCTTTGATTTTTCCGGCAAACACGGCATCTCCCGTCTGCGCACGCAGCCCGGCAGCCGCGAGGAAGGCCAGGCACAAGGCAAAAGCCATCTTATTCAACATTTTCATTTTCCCGCGTTTTTATTTCACGTCTCTGACGAAACGTACATACAGTTGATAATTGCTTCCCTCCATGCTCTGGCGCCACACCGCGCTCTTGTTATACACGAACTTGCGTGCGAAATAATAGCCTTCGCCTTTCGCAGCGTCCTGAGTTGCCGTCCAATAATAGCCGTATACGCCCATGTAACGCCAATACAGGATTCCCCCCGTGATATAGTTCGTGTAGTAACCGCCCAGCAGGATGTTCATCCCCGAATAGTCTTCCGTGCGTTCCATCATCTGCGTGGCCACGTTGCCGCGCCAATCCAGCCCTGCGGCTTCTTCTGCCGACATGCCCAAGTGGCGTTCCAACTTCTGCCAGTCCTCGTCCGTGGGCAGGCGCCAGCCCTCGGGTGCAGCCCGAAGCGCGGCCTCGTAAGTGTAGAGGCAGCCGTATTTGTCATAATACGTCATGAAGAAATCGTCAAAGTTGTTCGTGTTCGACTCCAGTTCCGGACCTTGGTAGACGCTGCAAACCACGCCGTCGCGAATGATGAAATGGGAATTTTCACAAGTCCATTCCTGATCGCCGTAGCGCACATAATGATACACATAACCGTCGCGTTCGTCCACGAACGTGCCCACCGCGTCCGGAGCCACCGTCCGGGGAGCATCGTCATCCGAGCAGGCAGCCGTCGCGAAAGCCACGCACACACACAGTAAATATAACCAAACTTTTCTCATCTTCCTATTCTAAAAAACATAACCCAAATTCTTCAAAATCTCCTTATAGATAAGGAACTTTTCCATCACCACCGGATATTGGCCATAGCTGGCCTCAATCAACTCATCGTCGAGCAACAAAGCGTAAGTGATGTAAGTGGCCAAATCGTCTTCGTAAGACGGATAACAGCCACTGGCCAACTCGCCTTTACTGTTTTTTCCCTTGACCAAAAAGCCTGCTTCACGCAAAATCCGCGTGTTGTCCGCCTCGTTGGCGTATTCGAAGGTGCCGCCATAATAAGATTGGCTTATCGCCCTGAAATCGCCGAATTCGCTCCAACGGTCCAACAAGATGTCCGACAAGAAAATGTTCATGACGCGTTGGGTATAGGCTTCGAGCAAGGATTCGTCGCTATTTTTCAGTACATAGCCGCAATCCACCGCCACGCAGCGCTCGCCCGACACCGCGTCGGGATAAACCCGCGTCCCGTCATAGGCACCGGCAGGCTCGCCCGAGATGTCTTTCACCAACAGCCAGGAAAAAGGTTTCAACGTAGAAGACAAATGCGGCAGCACATAACTTTCCAGGAACGCCAACGCCTGCTTCTGCTCCTCCAGTCCGTCGAGCAACACATATTCATACATCGAACGTGTGTTCGTGGTCGCACCCGTGATATAACCGATGTCCAAGACTTCCGTGAAATAAACCTCATTGTCGTTATAGTCATAGCCCAGGAACCTGTGCTGCAACGTGTCGTTGAACAACAGGTAGCTGCCCGTTTCGGCATAGAACTCACGCCGCAAGATAGACGTGGAGTCCTGTGCCGCCGGGTCGGGCATGAACGTGTCATAACGATATTCATGGCTTGGCGTCAGTGCCTCCTCGCTGCACCCCGCCGCCAACAAGGCGGCACACAAGCCACATCCTGCGATATACAAAGATTTCATACGTTTCATTTCTGCTTCTTCATTTTTTTGAATTCCATTAATTCAGCGGCAGTGCCACGTTTTCCCCCATCCTGAACGGATTCCCGTTGCCTTGCATGCCCGTGTTGAACTCCAACACTTCGTAAGGAATCGGCAGGGTCCACGACGGATCGTCCTCCGTCAGCACATAGCACCGGCGACCCGTCATTTCGGCTTCCAAGGCATCTTTATAAAAGGTGTAATAGTGCGTGAGGGAAATCCGCTCCGGGAAAACCGGGCACACGCGGTAACGCCGCAAATCAAACCAACGATGCCCCTCGAACGCCAGTTCCCTGCGCCGCTCAGCCCGGATGTCCTTCACCAAGGCTTCGCCGGAAGAAGTAATATCCACGTCGGCCGCCCCATCTTGGAAACGGTAATTCCGCAACTGGTTCACCCATCCGCGCGCCTCCTTCTCATGCCCGAGGTAGGCTTCCGCTTCCGCCATGTTCAGGTAAGCCTCCGCCGTGCGGAAAATGAACACGGACGACACTGGTATCGTCTTTGCTTCCCAACCTGTACCTAACAAACTGCTACCCACATAGTTTTCATTATAATAAGTAGGATCTTCCAACGGAATTTGATCCGAGCCCTTCTCGTTCTTCACACAACCCACGAAGATGCCGTTGCGCCAATACCACTGTGTACGGCGAAGGTCGTTGTCGGAATAAGAATTGTAAAGCTCGGAATTCACGCGGCAGCCTTGGTACATGTAGCCCATCTGTAGCGGCAGGTCGCTCCCGCCCATGCTGAAAATGTTCTCCACGTTGTCCGCCACCGCGAAAGAACCCGTGCCGCTGCCGTTCAGGTCCATCAGCGTGCCATGCCCGTCGAGCACACGCCCGGCCGCGTCCACGCAGTCCTGCCAACGCCCCATGTAGAGGTACACGCGGCTCAGCAACAAATTTACGGCCGTGGAATCGGCCCGATAGATGGAACTTTTCTCCGCATCATATGCCCGGAATCCCTCGCGGGCGGCTTCCAGGTCGGAGACGATCTGGTCATAGACCTCCTTCACCGAATTGCGGTCGAACTTCCGGTCCTCCACGTTTTCCGACGTCTTCAAGGGCACGCCCAAGTCCGTCGCGGCCGTCGCGGCATTATAAGGCTGGCCATACATGTTCACCAGCCAGAAATAGTACAGCGCACGCAGGAAATACGCCTCGCCCCTCACCTTGCCGCAGCCGCGGATTTCCTCCTCCGTGGCGCAAGGCACGGACTCCAACGCCACCAGGATGTTGTTCATCACGTTGATGCCGTAATAACACTGCGTCCACTCCTCGCTGTCGTCGTAGTAGTCCGTGTATTCCTGGTTCTGCCCTGCCCGCTGCTGCCACGTGTAGTAGCCGAACGTATAGGGCTTGCTATTGGACAAGACGCCTCCGCTCGAGGCTATATTGTTCTCATCCAGTTCGTCGGCCAGGTAATGGATGAACGAGCCGAAATTCGTGCTATAGCCCATCACCTGGCAACCCTGCGGCTGCAGGTAGCCGCTGCCCACCAGCAGTTCGTCCAAGTCCTCCCACGACTCCGCGTAGTAGGAACTCTGAGAATATTCCTCCAAGAAGTCCGAGCACGAAGCCGTCAAGGCCATCATGCCCGCCACTGCCATATATTTGATTGCTTTCATATCTTTGCTTTTTTAGGTTTAGAAATCCGCCGAGATGCCGAAGGTAAACGACGGGGTGTCCGACAACTGCACATCCGAGAAACCACCCTGCGTCGGGGTCTGGCCTTTCAGCCGCTTGTCGCAGAACGTGTAGAGGTTGTAGGCGCTCAAGGTCAGCGCCAAACGGCTCATGTGCCAACGCTTGAGCAGCTTGTTGTTGAACTCATACGTCAGGTAAAGACTGGAGAGCTTCACGTAGCCCGCGTTCACCGTCCGCACGTCGGAATAGTCATAGCGCGTGTAGGCATTCACATGCAACTGCGGCCCGTTGTACAGCCCCCCGTTGTCCGTGTAATGGCGGTTATAGATGAAATAAGCGTCGGAATACGGCGAGAGCAGCGCGGGCAGGTTGGTGCGGAATTCATCGCCCGGCTCTTTCCAGCGCGAAAGCAGGTCACGGTTCACGTTGGCCTCCGAGGAGTAACCGTTCACGATGTCGTCATACAGGCGGAACAGGCGGGTGCGCGCCCCGAAGTTGTAGAGCAGGCTGAAGCCCAGGCGCCACTCCTTGTAGGTGAACGTGTTGTTGATGCTCCCCGTCACGTCGGGATCACGTTGCCCGGTGGGCACCAGCAGGCGCGTGTAGCCGTAATATTTGTCCTTGTTGGCGACTTCCGGCGCACGGTCTTCCCAGTCCTCGAAGAGCGGGCCGCCGTCCATCGGGTTCAAGCCCAAGAACTTGTAGGACCAGAACGTGCCCACGGGATAGCCGTCCACCACGGCCGTGCCGTCGAGGAAGTCTTCCAGCTCGTAGGTCTCTGCCCCCGGAGCCGTCTCCACCTTGTTCCACACGCGCGACACGTTGCCCGAAAGGATCCAGTAGAACTTGCCCGCCTTCACCGGCGTGGCGCTCAGCGACACGTTGAAACCCGTGTTGGTGATGACACCGGAGTTCACGACGTAAGACTCGTAACCGTTGATGTCCGAAATGGGCTTGTCCATGAAGGCGTCGGTGGTCTTCTTGTAATAGTATTCCGCGCCCACCTGCAGGCGTCCGCCGAAGAAGGAGCTTTCCAGCCCCACGTTGGTCGACTTCGTTTTTTCCCAGCGCAGGTCGGGGTTGGCGAAGTTCACCACCTTCGACTCAAACTCATTGAAAATCGCGTTCAGGCTTCCCTTCTGCAGCGTCATCACCGGCAACTGCCCGTCGAGCATGTTGCCCTGTTCGCCATAGGATGCCTTCAGCGTCAGGTCGTTGATCCACGAAGCCTGGATGCCGAAGATCTCCATCAGCCGCGCGTTTCCCGACACCGACCAGATGGGCAGGAGCTTCTCGTTGCTCCGGCTGCCGAACTTGTTGGAGCCATCGTAGCGGCCGTTCACGTTCGCCGTGAAATAGTTCCCGAAGCTGTACGACAGCGTGGCATAGGCCGAAAAGATGTTGTCGCGCGTGTCCGTGATGGTCGGCTGGTTGTTGCGCAGCCACGTGACATATTGCGTGTATTCCTCCGGCACGTTCACCATGAACGACTTGCCGCGATCCTGGAAATAGCCGCGGTCCTCTCGCGAATAGCCTTTGCCCTGGGTGGAACTGGCCTCCACGCCGGCGGAGATGTTGATGTTGTGGTTGCGGTCCTTGCCCAGCCACTTGTTGTAGTTCCCCTGCAAGCGCATGGTCCAGCCCTTGTTGCGGTTGGTGTTCGTGTTCAGGATGCCGCCGTAGGGCAACTGGGAATCCGCCGGCGGGGTGGTGCCGTACTCGCTGCCGCGCAGGAGGCCCACATGGCAGCTCCGCTCGCCCCACCAGCCTTCAATCTCGGAATTGGAAGTGTTCACCGACATGATCCAGTTGAAGAACAGATCTTCGATGGGTTTGTAGCGCAGGTTGGAAGTGGCCGTCACGCTGCTCACCGTCTGTTTCTGGTAGCTGTTCTCCAGTTCCGAGAGGATGTTGAAGTTCATATAGCGGCGGCCCGTTGCCTCATAGGTGCCCACGTTGTAGTTGGGCTTCTGGTAGAAAGCATAGGATCCGTCGGGGTTGAAGGCCGCGATGGTGCGGCTCGTGTTGTAGGCGTAGTTGATGGGGTTCACCTCCGACTGGGCATACTCGCGGTCGTTCAGGTAGCCGTTCAGGTTGATTTCCCAGTCGATCTTGGTGTTCACCTTGATGTTGATCTTGGCCAAAGCCGTGTAGCGGCGGTTGATGGTGTGGTTGATCACGTCGTCCTGGTCCGTATAGCCCACGGAAGTGTAGTAGCGCACCTTGTCCGAACCGCCGGACACGCTCACGCTGTGGTCGTGGGAGAAGGAGTTGTGGCAGAGCAGGTCGAACCAGTCCGTGTTGCGCGTCTCCATGGCCGCCACCTCGGCATCGAACTGCGCCGGCGTGTAGATGCCGTTGTAGAGGTTCTGCAACGCGGCCTCATATCCCACCAGCGGCATGCCGCTCGGATAAATATAATGCAAATCGATCAAATCGCGCGAGAACTGGATGCGCTCCTTGGAGTCCATCAGGTTGATCTTGCGGTCGGTGTAGTACGGGCGCTTGCGCACGGTGAAGTTGCCCGTGTAGGACACGATCGGACGCCCCTCGCGGCCGCTCTTCGTGGTGATCACGATGACGCCGTTGGCCGCGCGTGTGCCATAGAGGGCCGTGGCGGCCGCGTCCTTCAGCACGTCGATGCGCTGGATGTCCTGCGGGTTGATGCCCGCGATGGCATTACCGATGCGGTTCACGTAGTCGGGATCGTTGAGCACGTCGGGCGAAAGGTCCACGGGGTCGGTCACGATAATCCCGTCCACCACCCACAAGGGCTCGCGGTTCCCGATCAACGTCGAAGTACCCCGCACGCGGATGCGCGGCGTGGCGTTGATTTCCCCGCTGTTGGTCGACAGCACCAGGTCGGGGATCTTGCCTTCGAGCATCTTGTCCACCGAAGAAATGCCGGGAATCTCGATCTCGTCCATGTCCACCGACACCACGGAACTGGTCAGGTTGCGGCGGTCCAATTGCTGGTAGCCCGTCACCACCACGTCCTTCAGCACCTTCGAGTCATCCTCCATGGCCAGTTCCAGCATCTGCCCGTTGCGTGCCTTCACGGTGAGGGCCTTTTTCCCGATATACGTCACGTGCAGGGTGATGTGGTCCTCCTGGCAGGGAATGGTGAAATTGCCGTCGATGTCCGTCACCGTGGCACGGTTGTTGGCCCGGTCGCGCACAGCCACTCCCGGCAACGGCTCTCCCGTCTCGTCCACGACGATTCCCCGCACGCTGCCTTTGCTCTTGTACTTCTTCACCGCGAAAATCTGGATGAAACGGTCGTTCGCCTCATAGCGCAGGCTGGTGCGTTTCAGCAACGCGTCGAGCGCGTCGCGCATGGAAGCGTTTTTCAGGTTCACGCTCACCCGGTAAGGTTCCACGTCCTCATAAGCAAATTGCATCTTGTAATAGCCCGACAGGCGTTCCACTTGGCGCAAGGCTTCCGCAAGTTGCTCTTCCTGACACGAGTAAGTGATCTGCCGGCCTCCCCCCGACTGGGCGGACAAGAAGCCACAGAAGAACGTCGCCAGAATCAGGCATGAAAAGACGCGCTTGGCATACTCTTCTCTCAAAATCCGATTCAAACACATAGCTAACTTCTTTTAAGAATAAACATGATTTTTACATGCTTTTTCTATATAAACAACCCACCTTGCGAATCGGACCCCCAAAAACAAAGAAAAAGTGAAAGTTTCCATAAAAAAAACTTTCAGCCTTTAAGCAACCCGGCCCAGGAAGAAACAAATAAGCACGATTGCCCAAGGAAATCCCGCCTCCCCGCGCAAAATCCGGGATCCGCTGCCCACGGGAACCAGGAAGGCCGCTGTCGCCCCCGTGCGGCTTTGGCCTCGCCGCGTCCCTTTCCCTGCCGCAAGTCCCTGTTCCCAAGTCTGGATTGTCCTATCTCGAAGGTATTTTTATTCCATTAGTAATCAAAGGAATAAAAAACATCTCGGGACACACGGATTTTCCTCAAGCAATTCACTTTTTTTTCTCAAGCCAAAAAAATGTGAATCTCAAGAGAGAAATTTGCACGCCTCTTGAGTGCGATTTTGTCCTATCCCGCCACGCGGTGTTTTTCTCCGCCGCGAACACGCAGGAACGCCTTCCACACCGGCATTGGCCAGACAACCCCACTCCCTCTCGACGACTCCGGCAAAACACATTCAATAAACCACGATGTCCTGCCCTTCGATCTCAACGCGGAACTTACGCAAGCGGTTCAAATGCCCGACCGCCTCTTCCAGGCTTTCCTCGCGCGAAGCGCTGAAGTGCATGGCATAGGCCATGGCCTCTTTGTTGTAGAACACCACGCCATAGTTGTACCACCGCCCCAGCTCCTGGAGCACTTCCAACAGGGGTTCGCCATCGAAATAAAAAAGCCCGTGTACCCATTGCGTCACCACATAGATGTCTTCCTCGGCCACTTTCACCTCGGAACCTTCACACCAGGCTTTCTCGCCCGGTTCTATCATCACGCTTTTCCCCTCTTCGCCACAGACCGCCACTTCCACCGAACCTTTGACCAATGACACGCACGAAGTGCCCTCCTCCGCATAGTTGCGAAGATTGAATTCCGTGCCATGCACACGGATTTCCATATTGTCGGCCGTCACGACAAACGGATGTGCTTCGTCGTGCGACACCTTGAAGAAGGCTTCGCCGTGGAGCGCCACCCTGCGCTCCCCGCTCCCGAAGGCCTTCGGGAATTCAATGGTGCTCTCCGCGTTGAGCCGCACCTCGCTCCCGTCGGGCAAAATGACCTTGACCTCCATGCCGCGAGGCGTGGAGAGCTTGCGCAAGTCCATGCTGGCAGCGCCCCCCCTGAGCGTGTCGCTCCCGGCGACCGGTTCCGGCACAGCCGCGCCTGCCGCATTCCGGCGCGGGGCACGGGCTGCATGGCTGACGAAAGAGAATGAATCCACCTGCGAAAAGTCGACTTTCCCGCCGCCGTTGTCCAGCACGACCCTGCGCGGAGCCTGCTCATAGCGCAAAGCCACGAAGGGATCGCCGCTATCCGGGTTCAGCCAAAGCGGCTCCATCCATTCATAAAGCATCACGGCACACCACATGGCCGCCGCGCCCCACAACGCCGCCACCCACGGACGCATGCGGCGCGGCTCACGAGGTTCCCGCCGCATGCCGCCCACATGGCGCGCCCTGAAGTCCTCCCAAGCCGCGTCCACATCCGGCGTGGAAACGTCCTTGCGCTTTCCGGCCATTTTCAACAGAAGTTCCAACCGTGCGTTTTCTTCCTCCTCGCCAGCCGCCATGCGGTTTCCCGCAGATGAGCCTGTTATCCGATTCTGGTCTTTCATGTTCTCATTCATTACTATTAAGGTAACAACATCACATTTGAAACGGACCCTGGGAAAATCAATGTTTTTTGTTAAATAAGGCTTCACGGAGAAAGGCCATCGCCTTGCTGATATGCTTATGAACCGTGTTGGCGCTGATACCCAGCACCTCGGCCGCCTCCGCATATTTCTTCCCCTGGAAATAGCACAAGTCAAGCACCCGGCGGGTCTGCGGGTTCAATGCCTCGACAGCCTCTTCCACCTTCTCCAACAGTTCTTCGTGCCAGTCAGTTTCTTCCTCGACCAGCGCCACACGCAGTTGCGCCTCTCCCCGGTAGTTTTCTTCCACAGCCCTATGCTTCAGAATGTTCAGGCAACGGTTCTTCACCATCCTGAACAGATAAGGCTCCAGGTCCATGGGCGAAAGCCGCTCATATTGTCTCCACATTTCGCCGAAACAGTCGCTCACCACGTCTTTTGCCGTCTCCTCGTCTCCCACCCAGTCCAAGGCATAATAGAAAGCACGGGAATAGTTTTTGCGAAACAACTCCTCGAACGACTTTTCCTTATGAACATCCCGCTGCATGATATGCCCGATTCTTATAAGACGCACAAAGATATGTCTTTTTGCACAAAAAAACGTTGGATCGACTAATAAAAAGGCGTCCCGGCACCTTTTTTCCCTCACACTTGCCGTTTCTTCCGGATCCGCGCATGCCCCGGAAAAAAACTCATGTCGCTGGAAAAAGCCGCGCCAGATAATCATAATGGACGCCTTCCTCCACGAGTTCCGCCCGGAAACCATTGGCCTGCGCATGGAACGCCAGCGTGCCGAAATCCACGTAAAGCCAGTCGAAAGGAACGCCCTCCACTTGCTTGTATCGCATCCGATATTCCAGTTCGCCATAGTAGCCGGCGTTCAAGTCAATGTCCCACGACCCATCCTCGTTCTCAAACACGTAACGCAAGTCGCTGGAGTCCATCAACACCTGCCCTCCTTCGGCCAACAGCTGCTTCATGCGGCGGAAGAACCGCGGCATGCGTTCCAGCCGCCCGATGATGCCCGAACCGTTCATCAGCATCAACACCGTGTCATAGCATCCGGAAAAAGTTTCGTCAAACAAATCCGCCGCCACCGCCGACTTCACGCCGCGGCGGCGCATCACGTCCACCGACAAGGCGGAGGCCTCCACAGCCGTCACGTCCAGCCCCCTGCGTTGCAAAGCCAGGCTGTGGCAGCCCGCGCCCGCACCTACGTCCAACACGCGCCCCCGACACAAGTCCAAGGCCACGCGTTCCAACTTCGGCATGCGTTCTTCCGTGCGGAACAGCGTAGCCACAGGCAACTCGTCCTCGTCAAACTGCGGGGAAAACACGCGAAGCCGTCCGGCGCGCCCCTTTTCTGAATAGTCGCGGATGGCCTGCCCCATCGGGTCCCTTCCTTCCGCCAGCAACTTACTTTCCATCTTTCGTCGGCTTTTCGCTGCAAAGATGCAGCATTGTGAAATGCAAATATACGACAAATCCCTTCTTCCACGCGATTTTATGCTTAACTTTGCAGCGGAGAGACCAAAAAACTTTCATGGAAACCGACCGCTATCTCTACATCAAGCACATGGTGTGCGACCGTTGCATCATGGCCGTGACGAAAGTGTTGGAACGTTTGGGGCTGACACCGGTCTCCGTCGTGCTCGGGCGGGCCGAGCTGCCGGAAGCACCAACCGAAAGCCAAAAGGAAGAAATCAGGAAATCCCTCGAAGCCTTGGGATTCGAACTGATCGGCGACCCACGCACCCGCATCGTGGAACAAGTCAGGAACCTCATCATCGAATGGGTACACCATTCCGCCCACCATCCTCACGTCAACCTGTCGCAGCACCTGGCCGCCGAATGCCATCACGACTACAGCACACTGAGCAAACTGTTCTCCGAAACCCAAGGCACCACCATCGAAAAATACTGCATCGCCCAGAAAATCGAACGGGCCAAGGAGCTGCTGGGCTATGGCGAACTATCCCTCGGCGAGATTGCCGAACGCCTGGGCTACTCCAGCCCTGCCCACCTCAGTGCGCAGTTCAAGACCCTCACCGGACTCACGCCCCGGCAATACAAACAACAGAAAAGCCTGCCGCGCATCCCGCTGGACAAGATTTGAAAAAAATCCCCGTCGGCCATCCGGCCGGCGGGGACACCACTAAGATTCATTTCGTTCTCCTCGAAGGAATATTCTTCGGCTTTTGGTAAGCCCAATTCACCCTCAGGAACTTCTGTACCTCATCCGCCGGACGGGAGAGGGACAGCTCGGCCACGGCCTTCCGGATAGCCTCGCGCAAAGCACGTTCCAGTTCCTCCACGCTCTCTTCCGGAGTCCAGGTGCTTGCCTGTATGCGGATAGTCGGATGCGCGTCCTTGCCCGAATCCGCCATCTTCCCGAATTTTTCCACCAGCATCCGCGTGGCCGCCTGCTCCACTTCGGCCAATGGCACGGTTTTATACTTCTTCCTTTTCAAATGCACGTCATCGGTCAGCATCACGTTGCTCCTGTAATTGATTTTCACGTCAAACACCTCCGGTCCGTTCTCCACTTCCGCATACCGTCGTTCGGGCCGCACCGTGTCCGCCGGAGCTTCTTCCGCGGTTTCCTTTTCCGCCACCATCTCCTGCAGTTGCGGCACGTTCATTTCCGGGCGAGCCAACAGCCAAGCCGTGCCGCCCGCCAGCGGCAGGGCCAGCAACAGGCCCATCCGCCGCCATCCGTTCGTTCTTTTCTTCAGCATCATCGTTACACGTTTTTTAAGTGAACAGTAACGGAAGCCGCTCGCCATGGCCAGTCTTTTCGCGCCCACGGACTTCCGCACCAACAATAATTGATATGTCTTTGCATCGATGCCTTGTTGAAGCACCCCTTCGTCGGCCTGGAACTCATGCTGTTCGCGCAAATCCTTGCGCAACAACCAAACCAAGGGATGAAACCAGAACAGCACGGTGAGCACCTGCATCAGCACCTCGTCCCACGCATGGTGCAAGCGGACGTGCATCTGTTCATGCAAACGGATCAAGGGAAAAGCACGACAGTCCTCGCGGTTCATCACCACCAAACGCCCCACGCTGAAAGGCTCCACCGGTTCGTCCGTCAGAACACCCGTCCAACCGTCCTCGTGCACTCGCTCGCCTCGGCGCAACAACCGCCACAGGCGGAAATAACACAAACCATAAAAAAGGAACACAGTCCCGCCACCTGCCCCATAAATCCAAGGAAAAAGATTCCAGGTCCAAACGCCCTCCTTCCCCATCAAGCGAACCTCCACCGTCTCCACTTGTCCTTCTACCACAGCAGGCGTTTCCGGCCATGCTTCTGCCAGCATCTCGCTCCACACCTGCAAGGGTCGCTGCACGCCCGTTTCCCTTTCCGTGGTCCATTGCCCCAAAGGCAGGCACAGACAGACCGCCAGCCCCCAAAGCATCACCCTGCGGTGGAACCCGAACAAGGTGGAACCGGCACACAAGCATTTGCAGAATCCGTAGAGGACACACAGGCAGATGCTGCATTTCGTCAGATAGATAAACCACGCGGCCATCATCGCCTCACTCCTTTCCGCGCCCTTGTTCTATCCGGGCAATCAGTTGTTTCAACTCGTCCAGCCCCATCTTGTCCTCCTCGATGAACTGCGACACCACCTTCGTATAGGAATTACCATAAAAGCGGGACACCAAATCGCCCAAAGCCCTCCCGCCGTATTGCTTCCGGCTGACCTTGGCGCGATACAAGTAAATGTTCCCCACGGCCTCATACTCCACGAATCCTTTCTCCACCAA
>CALUNJ010000038.1 GCA_944321975.1 uncultured Paraprevotella sp. | reverse complement strand
ATATGCTCTATTACACGGGAGGCTTGTGTCGGAACAGGAAGTTCGACTGGGCTGCGCTGGCGGGCATTGGACAGGGATTGGTGAAGGATTTGGGCGAAGTGGCAGGCTTTCCTGGAAAGGCGGCGAACATCGCCTTGACCGATTCGGACTTTGCCAGGCTGAAAGCCATGGAAAAACCCTTCTATTTGGAAGCTTTCACTCGGATGCAGGACGAGGCGAAAGCCAAGTTGGCCGCGGCAGAGGCCAATGCACGGGTGATGGACACGCCCGACGTGCCTGATGAACAGCTGTTTGATGCCCTCATCGCCCCTTATCGGGGTAAGGTGGTGCTAGTGGATTTCTGGAACACGTGGTGTGCACCTTGCCGTGCGTCCATCAAGGCTGCCGAACCGCTGAAGTCCGGCGAACTGAAGAGCGACAGCCTGGTGTGGCTGTACATTGCCGACGAGAGTTCCCCGCTCGTGACTTACAAGCAGATGGTTTCGGAAATCCAAGGGGTGCACTATCGTTTGACCAAAGCGCAGTGCGATTATGTTTGCGATAAGTTCGGCATCCGTGCCATTCCTTCCTACGTGTTGGTGGACAAGGCCGGGAAGTATGGCTTGCGCAATGACTTGCGCGACCACTGGACGATGCGGCGGGTGTTGAAGGAAGAATTAGAGAAATGACAGATTGATGGGCTTTGAAGGCCAGGAGAAGAAAGCGGTTGTGGCCGGCGTGCGGGGGCTTGGGTTCCTGCGGCTCTTGGGCAGGGAATGCGGCGGGTGATTCTTTTTTGCGGTTGACCTCGTCTGTTCTTGACGGAGTGTCGGCCGAGGTATTCTATAAGGGATAAACGAAAAGGCGGGGCGTCATGCCCTGCCTTTTCGTTTAGATGTGTGCGACTCGGATCCGTCAAGATTTCGCGGAAAAGAATCTGGTAACTTGCTTGGCTGCCTCCTTTCCGCTTGCCATGGCCCGCACCACTAACGAAGCCCCGGAAGCTGCGTCGCCCGCTATGAATACGTTTGGAGCCAATGGGGGCAACTGCGTTTTCAAAAACCCCATGGCTAAAAGTATCATGTCTGCTTTGATGATTTCAGGCTTGCCTGCCGGTTCCATGATAGGGCGGCCACCTTCAGGGTCAGGTTTCCATGCGATCTCCTGAACTTCGGCGCCTGTCACTTTCCCGTCTTTTCCCACGAAACGCAAGGTGTTGATGTTCCACCGGCGCGTGCAGCCTTCCTCATGGCTGGAAGTGGTCTTGAGCGTGCGTGGCCATTCGGGCCAGGGATGTTGCGGGTCACCGGGGCCGTCAACGGGCCTGGGCATAATTTCGATTTGCGTCACGCTGCGGCATCCTTGGCGGTGTGCCGTGCCGATGCAGTCGCTTCCCGTGTCGCCTCCGCCTATGACCAGCACGTCCTTTCCCTTTGCGTTGACTCGTTCTTCATGCGGAATTTCCGTACCGGCAAGCAGCCGGTTCTGCTGTGCCAGCATGTCGAGGGCAAAATAGATGCCTTTCAAGTCACGACCGGGGATGGCGAGGTCGCGCGCTTCCGGTGTGCCCGTTGCGATGATGTAGGCATCGAATCCTTCCGGCAGTTGAGTCAGGTCGACAAGCGTGTTGAAGCGGAAATCAATGCCTTCTGCCCGCAAGACTTTCATGCGGCGGTCGATAATGGCTTTGTTCAGTTTGAAGTTCGGTATGCCGTAGCGCAACAGCCCGCCGGCATCCTCGTTCTTGTCGAACACGGTCACGGCATATCCCTTTAAGTTCAGTTGGTTGGCGGCAACGAGCCCGGCAGGCCCGGAGCCTATCACGGCTATGCTCTTCCCGTTGCGTTCGGGATGGTGGGTGCGCACGTAGTTTTCCTCGAAGGCATGTTCTGTGATGGCGGCCTCATCCTCCCGGTTGGTCGTGGGTTCGTGCTCCGTCAGATTCAGGACACAGGCTTTTTCGCACAAGGCGGGACAGACGCGTCCCGTAAACTCAGGGAAGTCGTTGGTGGAGTTGAGCAAGCGGTAAGCCAGTTCCCAATCGCCACGGTACAGGGCATCGTTCCATTCCGGCGGGCGGTTGCCCAAAGGGCACGCCCAATGGCAGAAAGGCACGCCGCAATCCATGCAGCGCGATGCCTGCTGGCGGCGGTCGCTTGAATTAAGCGTTTGTTCCACTTCGCCGAAGTCGTGTATTCGGTCGTGCACGGGGCGGTATCCCGCCTCTTTGCGGTGTATCGTTAGAAATGCTTTAGAATCTCCCATGTCTTTTTATTCATTATGTTAATAATCCCGTTGCATGTCCGCTATTTTCTGTTGCAGTTTCTTGACCTGCTCTTCCTGCAAGACGCGCTTGTACTCAATGGGGACTATTTGGATGAAGTCCTCCACGTAGCGCGGCCAATCGTCGAGCATCTGGCGTGCCAGTTTGGAACCGGTATAGAGGTAATGTTGGCGCACCAGTTCGTGCAGCTCCTTGCGGTAGGAACTTTCTTCCACAAGGTTGATTTCCACCATGTCCATGTTGCAGAAGTAATCGAAGTCGTGGTGTTTGTCCCATACATATGCCATACCGCCGCTCATGCCTGCCGCAAAGTTCCGTCCGGTTTCACCCAAGACGACTACACGGCCTCCGGTCATATATTCACAACAGTGGTCGCCTGCGCCTTCCACTACGGCAATGGCGCCGGAGTTGCGCACGGCGAATCGTTCGCCTACCTTCCCGTTGACATACAACTCTCCGGATGTGGCTCCATACAGTCCCGTGTTGCCGGCTATCGTGTTTTCTTCGGCATTGAAATTGCTGCGCACGGGTGGCAGGATGGCGATACGCCCCCCGCTCAGCCCCTTGGCAAAATAGTCGTTGGCCTCGCCTTCCAGTTTGAAGTTCACGCCTTTTACAAGGAACGCCCCGAAACTTTGTCCGGCACTTCCCTTGAACTTGACGTTGATGGTGGAGTCCGGCAAACCTTCTTCTCCGTGTTTGGAAGCAATCAGTCCGCTCAGCATCGTGCCCACGGCACGGTCGGTGTTCTTGATGGCATAGTCGAGGTTTGCTTCTTCTTGTTCCTCTACGGCACACCGGGCGGAGCGTATGATTTGACGGTCGAGCACATTGTCGAGGTTGTGAGCCTGTCCTGCCGTGTGGCAAAGCGGGCATTCTGAGTCTTCTTTGAAGAGCAGGCGGGTGAAGTCAAGTGTCTCCGCCTTGCTTCCCTGGGCGGCCGGCTTGCGCACGATCAGTTCGGTGTGGCCTACGATGTCGTCGAGCTTCGTGTATCCCATTTCAGCCAGATACCCTCGGACTTCTTCGGCAAGGAAGGTGAAATAGTTGACTAAATACTGGTGCTTGCCCATAAAGTGCTGGCGGAGTTCCGGATTCTGGGTCGTCACCCCCAAGGGGCAGGTATTCAGGTTGCACTTGCGCATCATGACGCATCCCAGGACGATGAGCAACAACGTGCCGAAGCCGAACTCTTCTGCCCCCAGCAATGCCATGAGGATGATGTCGCGTCCGGTCTTCAGCTGCCCGTCCACTTGCAGGCGGATGTTGCCGCGCAATCCGTTCTTCACCAAGGTCTGTTGCGCTTCGCTGAGTCCAATTTCGGGCGACACGCCAGCGAAACGCATACTCGATGCCGGGCTGGCACCTGTTCCTCCTTCGGCTCCCGATATGACGATGAGGTCTGCTTTTGCCTTTGCCACTCCGGCGGCAATGGTCCCTACACCGCTCTCGGCCACCAACTTGACGCTGATAGCCGCTTGGGGGTTGACATTCTTCAGGTCGAAGATGAGTTGCGCCAAGTCTTCGATGGAGTAGATGTCGTGGTGGGGGGGTGGTGAGATGAGTGAGATTCCGGGAATGGAGTGACGGGTCTTGGCTATTACTTCGTCCACCTTGAAGCCCGGAAGTTGTCCGCCTTCGCCGGGCTTGGCGCCTTGCGCCACCTTGATTTGTATCTCCTCGGCGTTCACCAGATATTCAGTCGTTACGCCGAAACGTCCCGAAGCCACTTGCTTGGTCTTGCTGGAGAGCGGGATGCCGTCTGTTTCCGAGTGGAAACGTTCGTTGTCTTCCCCGCCTTCGCCCGTGTTGGAACGAGTCCCGAGCCGGTTCATGGCCAGGCAGATGGCTTCGTGGGCTTCCTTCGAAAGCGCACCAAAGCTCATGGCACCTGCCACAAAATGCTTCACGATGTCGCTTGCCGGTTCCACCTTATTTATATCTATCGGCGTGGCGGCGCGTTTGAAGTCGAAGAAGTCGCGGATGAAGATAGCATCCGCCTTGTCGTCCACCAACCGGGTGAACTCCTTGTACTTTCCGTAATCGCCCGTCCTCGTGGCGAGCTGGAGTGTGGTGATGGTCTCCGGGTTCCAGGCATGACGGATGCCATCCTTGCGGTAATGGAACATGCCGAAATTGGGGAGGAAGTCTGTCTCCGCATCTTGGGCAAACCCGGCATCGTGCATGGCGATGGCGTCGCGGGCTATCGTTTCCAGGCCGATGCCGCCGATGGTGGACGTTTCGGTGCCGAAGTAAGACTTGAGCAAACTTTCCGACAAACCCACCGCCTCGAAAATCTTGGCTCCACGGTATGAGCGGATGGTCGAGATACCCATCTTTGCCATGATTTTCAGCAGGGCTTTCTTCATGGCGTTGATATAGTTGGCTTCGGCGGTCTCATAGTTTTCCTGCACTTTCTTACGCTTCACCAAGTCATCCAGCACGGCGAACGCCATATAGGGGCACAGAGCCGATGCGCCGTAACCCAGCAAGAGGGCCGCGTGCATCGGTTCGCGTATCTCGCCGCTCTCCACGATCAGGGCGGTCTGCACTCGTTTCCCTGCCGAGATGAGATAATGGTGCACCGCGCTGACGGCCAGCAGCGAGGGAATGGCGGCATGTGTCCGGTCGATGTCGCGATCGGAAAGAATGATGTAGTTGTAGCCTTCGTCCACACTGCGGGCGGCTTCCTTGCAGAGATGGTCGATAGCGGAACGCAATCCGTCTTCACCTTTCGCACATTCAAAAAGCATGGGCAGCTTCACGGTGTTGAATCCTTTGTAGCGGATGTTGCACAGGATGTCGAGTTGGGTGTTGTTCAATATCGGATGAGGCAGGCGCACCATCTTGCAGTTGGAAGCATCAGGCTGCAGGATGCCTGAACCGACACGGCCGATGTATTCGGTGAGCGACATGACGAGGCTTTCGCGAATGGAGTCGATGGCGGGATTGGTCACTTGGGCAAACTGCTGGCGGAAGTAGTTGAATAACAACTGCGGGCGGTCGCTCAACACGGCCAATGGGGTGTCGTTGCCCATAGCCGCCGTAGGCTCTTGGCCGTTGACACACATTGGGATAATGGTATTGTCCACATCTTCCGCACCAAAACCGAACATCAGTTCGCGGCGTACCAAGTCGCTGACGGCATTGTCCACCTTGCGTCCACTTTTCAATTTCTCTAATTGTATGCGGTTGGCGGACAACCATTGGCGGTAAGGATGTTCGGCGGCAAGGCGTTCCTTTATCTCGCCGTCGTAATAAACTTTTCCTTCTTGCGTGTCGATAAGTAATATCTTGCCCGGTTGCAGGCGGCCTTTCTCAGCTATTTCAGACGGGTCGAAGTCCATGACACCTACTTCCGAGGCTACGACCATTGTATCGTTTTTGGTGATGGTATAGCGTGCCGGGCGCAATCCGTTGCGGTCAAGCATCCCTCCTGCGTAGCGTCCGTCGCTGAAGAGCAAGGCGGCCGGCCCGTCCCATGGTTCCATCAGGATGGAATGATACTCGTAGAAGGCTTTCAGGTCTTCCGATATGGGATTCTTGTCATTGAAACTTTCGGGAACCAGCAGGGTCATGGCATGGGGCAGTGATAGCCCCGACATCACGAAGAATTCGAATACGTTGTCCAGGCTGGCGGAGTCGCTCATGTCTGGCTGTACGATAGGGGAAATGTCTTTGATGTCTCCGATGGCTTCCGAACCGAGCACACTTTCGCGTGCCTGCATCCACCCCCGGTTGCCCCGGATGGTATTGATTTCCCCGTTGTGCGCCAACAGGCGGAAAGGTTGCGCCAGGCTCCACGTGGGGAAGGTGTTGGTAGAAAAGCGGGAATGTACCAAGGCAAGGCCGCTGGTGAAGTACTTGTTGGTCAGGTCAGGGAAATACAGGCGCAGTTGCAGGCTGGACAACATGCCTTTATATATGATGGTACGCGACGAAAGCGAGCAGATGTAAAAGTCCTTGTCTTTCACCCGTCGCTCGACACGCTTGCGGATGAGATACAATGTGCGTTCGAACGCCGGCATATGTTCGTCGCTGACACCGGTCACAAACATCTGCTTGATGTCCGGTTCGCTGGCAAGGGCGGTTTCACCCAAACAGGCGGAATTAGTCGGCACGTTGCGCAGGTGCATCAGCGAGAGCCCTTCGCGTTCTATCTCTTCTATCATCACGCTCAGGATGTCCTGCTGGCGTTCGCTGTCTTTGGGCAGGAAAACGATGCCCGTCCCGTATTTTCCTTTTTCAGGGACGGGAATCCCTTGCAGCAAGATAAACTCGTGTGGTATCTGTAGCAGGATGCCTGCACCGTCACCGGTCTTGTTGTCGGCGCCTTCCGCTCCGCGGTGGCGCATGTTTTCGAGCACTTTCAGCGCATTGTCCACCAATTCGTGGCTCTTGTTGCCGTGGATGTTGACTACCATCCCCACACCGCACGCGTCGTGCTCGTATGTACTATGATATAATCCTTTTCTCATGTTTCTTTGTTTTAAACAAAATCAAAATTGCCGCAAGGGCACAGTCGGCTTCACAGCCACCTGCGCCCGGATTTTGCAGCTAAAGTTCAACATCTGAGAGCCTCACCGGATGAACAGCAGTTCCCGGTACTTGGGCAGTGTCCAAAGTTCGTCGGCTACAATCAGTTCCAGTTTGTCTATCTGGTAACGGATTTTTCCCATCTTTGGTTCTACCGTGTCGTGGTAGGCGATGGCTTTTTCGCGTTCGTCTGCTATCTTGTTTGCCACTTTGCGGGCGTTGATTAGCTCTTCCACGCCCGTTTCGATGGTCTGCGTGCGTTCGGCGATTTCCTCGATGAGCTTCATGTTGCGTGCGCAGAGTTTGTCGGCTTTTTCCGCCGGGAATATCTGGCGCATGTTCTGCACGTTCTTTATCAACTGGCTTTGGTAGTGTGTGGCGACGGGCACGATGTGGTTCATGGTGATGTCGCCCATGACGCGCGCTTCTATCTGAATACGTTTCGTATAGGTGTCCCATTTCACTTCGTTGCGTGCTTCCAGTTCCTTGCGGTTCATCACATTCATCTTTTCAAACATCCGCACGGAGTCTTCGGCCAGGTAGTTGTCGAAGATGAGCGGGCAGCTTGTCTCGCAATCCAGTCCGCGGCGTCTGGCTTCTTCCACCCATTCTTCGGAATAGCCGTTGCCATCGAATCGTATCGGTTTGCAGGTCTTGATGTCTTCTCGCAGCACGCTTATGATGGCGGCTGTCTGGTCTTGTCCTTGATGGATGAGCGCGTCCACCCGGTGTTTGAAATTCGTGAGGGCTTCGGCCACTGCCGTGTTGAGCACGATCATACCCGAAGCGCAGTTGGCTTCGCTGCCCACGGCACGGAACTCGAAGCGGTTGCCTGTGAAGGCGAAGGGCGAGGTGCGGTTGCGGTCGGTATTGTCAATGAGCAGTTCGGGTATTTCCGGGATGTCCAGCTTCATGCCTTGTTTGCCCGTCATGTTGAACAAGTCATCCTTGTCGCTTTTTTCGATGTGGTCCAGCAATTCGCTCAATTGTTTGCCGAGGAAAGACGAGATGATGGCGGGAGGTGCTTCGTTGGCTCCCAGACGGTGGGCGTTCGTGGCACTCATGATGCTGGCTTTCAGCAATCCGTTGTGACGATACACCCCCATCAGGGTCTCCACCACGAAAGTGACGAAGCGCAGGTTCTCTTCCGGTGTCTTGCCGGGAGCATGGAGCAATGCGCCCGTGTCGGCCGACAGGCTCCAGTTGTTGTGTTTGCCCGAACCGTTGATGCCGGCAAAGGGCTTCTCGTGCAGCAGCACACGGAACCCGTGCTTGCGTGCCACTTTCTTCATCAGCGACATCAACAGCATGTTGTGGTCGTTGGCGATGTTGGTCTCCTCGAAGATCGGAGCAATTTCAAACTGGTTGGGAGCGACTTCGTTGTGGCGCGTCTTGCAGGGGATGGCCAGCTCCAAGGCTTGTATCTCCAAGTCTTTCATGAACGCCTGCACGCGGTCGGGGATGGTGCCGAAATAGTGGTCTTCCATCTGTTGGTTTTTGGCTGAGTCGTGCCCCATGAGGGTACGGCCGGTCAATACCAAGTCCGGACGGGCGTTGTAGAGGCCCTCGTCCACCAGGAAATACTCTTGTTCCCAGCCTAAGTTGCATATCACCTTTTTCACGGAAGGGTCGAAATAGTGACAGACATCCGTAGCGGCGACATTCACCGCATGGAGCGCACGGAGCAACGGTGCCTTGTAGTCCAATGCCTCGCCTGTGTAAGAGATAAATATGGTAGGAATGCAAAGCGTGTCGTCCATGATGAAGACGGGCGACGTGGGGTCCCAGGCCGAATAGCCGCGCGCTTCGAACGTGTTGCGTATGCCACCGTTAGGAAAACTTGACGCGTCCGGCTCTTGCTGCACGAGCAGCTTGCCCGAGAAGTCTTCTATCATACCGCCTTTGCCGTCGTGCTCGATGAAGGCATCGTGTTTCTCGGCAGTACCTTCCGTCAAGGGTTGGAACCAGTGTGTGTAGTGCGTCACGCCGTTTTCTTCCGCCCATTTCTTCATGCCGGCGGCTACGGCATCGGCTATCGAACGATCCAGACTGGCGCCATTGTCCATCACGTCAATCATGGCCTTGTATACCGCCGTAGGCAAGTATTTGTACATTTTTGCACGGTTGAACACATTCTTTCCGAAATATTCAGACGGGCGTTCCTTCGGTGTGTCCACCTTCAAAGGCTTTTTGCCAAAAGCACTTTCTACTACTTTAAATCTTAAATTTGTCATTGTAAGGTATTATTGTGTTGTTTCCTTTTTCAAATCCATTTCTTCAACCGTTCCATCGCTTCAGCACAATCCTCATGGCTGCCGAAGGCCGTGAGGCGGACATATCCTTGGCCGCTTGGCCCGAAGCCGACTCCCGGTGTACAAACCACGTGGGCATTGTAGAGCATCTGCTCGAAAAACCGCCAACTGTCCTCACCTTTGGGCGTTTTCAGCCAAATATAGGGGGCATTTTCTCCGCCGAACACCTTCAGGCCCAGGCTCGTCAACGTGCTGCGCATCGTCCGTGCATTGTCCATGTAGTAAGCAATGGCCTTTTTCACCTGTTCTTTGCCTTCCGGCGTGTAGATGGCCTCGGCTGCACGCTGGCTGATGTAGCTGGTGCCGTTGAACTTGGTGCATTGGCGGCGATACCACAGAGGGTTCAGTGCAACCCGCTTTCCGTCCAATGTGGAAGCGGTCACTTCCTTGGGCACCACCGTATAACCACACCGCACGCCTGTGAATCCGGCTGTCTTAGAGTAGCTGTGGAATTCAATGGCCACTTTCCGCGCTCCTTTTATCTCGTAAATGGAATGGGGTATGTCGGGATCTTGAATGTAGGCCTCGTAGGCCGCATCATAGAAAATGAGCGTATCGTTCTTCAGCGCGTAGTTCACCCACTTGCGCAGTTCTTCTTTTGAGAGGACCGTGCCGGTAGGGTTGTTCGGATAACACAAGTAGATGATGTCCACCCGGTGATTGGGCAGTTGCGGAATGAAGTGGTTTTCAGCCGTACAAGGCATATATATGACATTGCTCCATCTGCCGTCCTTTATCTCTCCGGCGCGTCCTATCATTACGTTCGAGTCGATGTAGACCGGATAGATGGGGTCGGTCACGCCGATACTGTTGTCCCACCTTACAAGCTCCTGGATGTTACCCGTGTCGCTTTTGGCTCCGTCGTTGACGAATATTTCAGACGGATCCAAGTGGATGCCGCGTGGCAGGAAATCGTGCTTGATAATCGTTTCCCGAAGGAACGGGTATCCTTGTTCCGGGCCGTAGCCATGGAAACCTTCAGGAGTTGTCATCTCGTCCACAGCTCTGTGCATGGCTTCCGTCACGGCAGGGCAAAGAGGCTGCGTCACATCTCCTATGCCTAAACTGACGACATTCGCATTAGGATGCGATACTTTGAAAGCGTTTACTTTCTTCGCCACATCGGCAAACAAGTAGTTGTCCGGTAACTTCAAAAAGTGTTCATTTACTAAAGCCATATTACCTTATTTTATTTCTATTTCTCCTTCAAATACGATTTCGGCAGGACCGGTCATGCAAACATGATTGTCTGCTGCCCTCCATTCAATTTCCAGCGTCCCGCCGTCCATCACGATGGTGTTCTTCCGTCCGGCACGCCCGGTCAGATGTGCTGCAACGGCAGTGGCACAAGCTCCGGTGCCGCACGCCAGGGTGATGCCGCTTCCCCGTTCCCATACCCTTGTGCGGATACGGTTCCCATCGAGCAGGCTGGCAAACTCAATGTTGCATCGTTCGGGGAATAAGGGATGAGTTTCCAATGCACTTCCAAGGCTGGCCACATCCACGGCTTCCGCATCGTCGGTGAAGATGACGAAATGAGGATTGCCCATGGAAACGAACGTGCCGCGCAATTCTTGTCCGCATACCGTTATGCCGCCTTCCCGCATCGAGCCGTCCGCCGTGGCCAGCAGATGACGGTCGGCCAGGCACGGCTCTTGCATATCCACCGTGACACGCTCCACGCGGTTCTCCTTGTCCGTGTGCAATGCCAGGGTTTTGATGCCGGCCCGCGTGAGCAACTTTACAGACGTTTTGTCCGTCAACCCTTTCTCGTACACATATTTTCCGATGCATCGGGATGCATTGCCACACATGCGGGCTTCCGACCCATCGGCGTTGAAGATGCGCATGGTGAAGTCCGCCCCCGGCACAGCCGAACGGCCTATCAGCACCAGTCCGTCGCCGCCTATCCCCTTGTGGCGGTCGCTCCACCGGCGTGCCTGTTCGGCAGGTTGGGGTATGTCGTAGAGTGAGGTGTCCACATAGATGTAGTCATTGCCTATTCCGTGCATCTTTGTGAATTTTACGTTGCTTCCCATCTTGACCTTATATTTATGAGTGAGCACTTCTTTTTTCTAAATCATCATCATGGCCGCAGGGTTAATCCGAAGACAAGGTATGCTTTTTCCGTACTTGGATTGGCCGAGACCGCAGCAAACAGGGGTAAACTGAACGACTTGGTCACACGAATGTCTTTCATCGCTTTAAGCGATACGTTGGTGACGGAGAATCCTCCTGCTTCGGCATAGAAACTCGTTGCGTAAGGTACAGCGCCCACAGTGCCCGTCCATTGGCATCTGGCAAAATTGAACGGTGCGCTAAGTTCGAAGTAGGATGAATAAGCACGGTGCCCGTTTTTACCAAGTCCGTCGTTACCGGCAAAGTTGGTATACCACTGCACCGCCACCGGGCCGAAGTCATAACCGACATTGGCTTCGAATACGTGCGAAGTCTTGTGCGCCGCATAACTGAAATAACGGTCATTGGGAGTGTTGAACCAATAGTCGGTAATGCCGATGTTCAGCCCCCCGGTCTTGTATGCCAGCGTCAAGTCCAGTTCCTTCGTGTCATCCGGATCGGAAAGACCTATGTTCCCCCATGCTGTGAGTGACACCCCTTTGTACGCAATGCCGAGAGCCGGTTGTAAGCTGACATTCCCCAAGCCTTGTCCGCGCCACACATATTGGCTCACCATGTCTGCTTGTATTGTACCCTCAACCTTATCTTGTGCGGTCATAGACGATGCCATGCCACACAACGCAACTGTAAAGGTTACTCTTCTCATTAAAAAATCTTTCATATCCATACCTTAATTATATAATATGTTGATGTTGCCTTGATGTCAATACATAAGCCAATGTGACTTCTTTTTGATTTTATTTGATGCAAAATTACATCATTTTGATATAAAAACAAATAATATCATGTTATTTTGACTTTATAAAATCGTATTCTTTCATATGTTTTGCAAAACAATGGATTACGATTCAATTTGAAATGTCAAACCAATAAAAACAGTCAATAGTGTAAGTTGAACAGTCTGCAAAACAAAATAGTGGCATTTTATGCGAATGAACTCCCATCAACTTATAGTTTAAATTATATTTGATGGCAATCGCACCGATATGAAGCCTAAAACGACGAAACACTATAAAACATCAACAAATTGTGATTTGCAAATTGCATAAAGACATATAATTGTTGATTGTGATAACACAATGCTATATCTTTGCGTTAAATATGATTCATATAGACGTTTTATTCGAAGTTGGAACAACAAAAAGAAAGTAGTTATGAAGAAGATTGAAGCAATCATCCGAAAATCAAGATTTGAGGACGTGAAGAAGGCCTTGCTTGAGGCGGACATCGAATGGTTCTCCTATTATGATGTACGCGGTAACGGCAAGGCAAGGCAAGGGCGCATTTACCGCGGCATTGTGTACGACACCAGTTCTATAGAGCGTACGCTTGTGTCGCTCGTGGTACGCGACAAGAATGTAGAGAAGTCGGTACAAGCTATCTTGAAAGCGGCCCAAACGGGCGAGATTGGCGATGGGCGCATATTCATAATGCCCGTTGACGATGCCATCCGCATACGCACCGGTGAACGTGGTGATATCGCATTGTATAATGCCGAACAAGAACTGTGAAGATAGAGAGAGAAAGTAAAAGGGTAAAATAGAAAAAAACAAAGGAGGAATAATGTCATGGACAAGTTCAGACGAACCTATTCTATAGGTAAAAGGTTGGCGATGACGGCTGTCATTGCAGGGCTGTTTTCAGTAAACATTTGGGCGGATGGCACGGCAAAAGCTGCCGTACCGGTGCTTGATACCGGCAACACTGCGTGGATGATAACCGCCACAGCATTGGTGCTTCTGATGTCCATTCCCGGCATCGCACTTTTTTATGGTGGTCTGGTGAGGCAGAAAAACGTCCTCAGCATCATTATGCAGACCATGCTCATTGTCGGGGTGGTAAGTGTCTTGTGGGTTGCGATAGGCTATTCGTGGGCTTTCGGCACAGGGTTCAAGGAGTCCGGCAATCCGCTCTTTGCCGTTATCGGTGGTTTCGACAAGGTGTTCCTTGATGGTGTCACACCGTCCACAATCACCTCGACGGGCATTCCAGAATTGGTGTTTGTGATGTTCCAATGCATGTTTGCACTGATAACGCCTGCGCTAATCCTGGGCGCTTTTGCAGAAAGAATAAAGTTCAAAGGCTACATGGTATTCATCATCCTGTGGACAATATTGGCCTATTTCCCCATGGCGCACTGGGTCTGGGGTGGAGGTTTCCTGCAGGAGATGGGGGCTATAGACTTCGCCGGCGGTACCGTGGTACACATCAACGCGGGCATCTCAGCCCTTGTGATGGCATTGATGATCGGCAAGAGGGATGATTACAAGACAGGCCATCCGATCACGCCGCACAACATCACCTTCGTGTTTCTCGGCACTTCGTTTCTTTGGTTGGGGTGGTTCGGCTTCAATGCGGGCAGCGGGCTGGCCGCCGATGGCATAGCCGCAAACGCCATGATGGTGACTCACGTGGCTACGGCGACCGCTGCCGTGGCGTGGATGACTATCGATTGGATATTCAACAAGAAACCGACTACTGTGGGGGCATGCACCGGTGCCGTCGCCGGACTTGTCGCCATAACTCCGGCCGCAGGGTCCACGGGGCTGCTCGGAGCGTTCTGCATCGGGCTGATAACCCCAATAATATGTTTCTTCATGGTCGCCGTGGTAAAGCCAAGGTTCAAGTATGACGATGCTCTCGATGCTTTCGGGGTGCATGGGATAGGCGGTGTCGTCGGCTCCATACTCACCGGCGTGTTCGCCACCCGTTTCGTCACGGGGGAGAACGGGGCCGAAGGTGCGCTCTATGGCGACTGGCATCAGTTTGGCGTACAGGTCGTCGCGACACTTGTTTCGGTTGTGTTCAGTGCAGCGGTTACGTTTGTGCTCTACACGATAGTTGACCGTTTAATCGGTATAAGAGTGGACAAGCGAGTGGAAGAAGAAGGCCTCGACATTTATGAACATGGAGAGAGCGCGTATAACTAATATATTTGTTTACAGAGACCTCTGCAAAATTAAAGACGCCTTGCTGTGTCTCAATGAGACACGAAGCTAAAAACGGACTTTTGCGGAGGCCTCCTCTAATATCACTATTATTCCTATATTGTATGTGTGGCATAGTTTCAATTTTCAACATCAAGCAACAAACGCCTGCCTTGCGGCAAAAGGCGTTGCAAATGAGTGGCAAGATACGCCATCGCGGACCCGATTGGAGTGGCGTTTATTGTGGTGGCACGGCCATATTGGCGCACGAACGTTTGGCGATTGTCGACCCGGAATCGGGGCGCCAGCCGCTTTTCAGTCCGGACCAGAAGCAAGTGCTGGCAGTCAATGGAGAAATTTACAACCATCAGGACATTCGCCGGAGATATGCCGGAAGGTATCAGTTTATGACCGGAAGTGATTGTGAGGTCATCCTTGCTCTCTATCGGGAGAAGGGAGACTGCTTCTTGGATGAACTGGACGGGATATTCGCCTTTGCGCTTTACGATGTGGAGCGGGACGAATACCTCATCGCCCGCGATCCCATCGGGGTGATTCCTCTTTATTATGGATATGACCGGGACGGGCTGCTTTACGTGGCGAGCGAACTGAAAGCCTTGGAAGGCCAATGCGGCCATTATGAACCGTTTCCGCCGGGGCACATCCTTACCAATCGTGACAAAAAGCCGCGGAGATACTATCAGCGTGATTGGTTCGCTTATGACAACGTGAAGGACAACCCCGCCGACCGGGAGGAATTGCGCATGGCGTTGGAAGAAGCGGTAAAGCGCCAGATGATGAGCGACGTGCCTTATGGCGTATTGTTGAGCGGCGGATTGGACTCGTCCATCATCAGTGCCGTGACACAGAAGTATGCACAAAACCGTATTGAAAGCGGAGAACGGGAAACGGCCTGGTGGCCCAGGTTGCATTCGTTTGCCGTAGGCCTGCACGGCGCGCCCGACTTGGAGAAGGCACGCTTGGTGGCACGCCATATCGGTACCGTGCACCACGAGATAAACTACACGATACAGGAAGGGCTGGACGCGCTGAGCGACGTGGTTTACTTTACCGAAACCTACGATGTCACCACCATCCGGGCCTCCACGCCGATGTATCTCCTGGCACGTGTCATCAAGAGCATGGGCATTAAAATGGTGCTTTCCGGCGAGGGGGCCGACGAGATCTTCGGGGGGTACTTGTACTTCCACAAAGCGCCCGATGCCCGCGCCTTCCACGAAGAGACTGTCCGCAAGCTCTCCAAGCTGCACCTGTATGATTGCCTTCGTGCCAACAAGAGTCTGGCGGCATGGGGCGTAGAAGGCCGCGTGCCTTTTCTTGACACGGAATTCTTGGACGTGGCGATGCGCCTGAACCCGTCGGCAAAGATGTGTCCCGGCGCTACGATGGAAAAGCGGATCCTCCGCGAGGCTTTCGCGCCTTTGTTGCCTGGCGAAGTGGCATGGAGGCAAAAGGAACAATTCTCCGACGGGGTAGGCTATTCGTGGATAGACACCTTGAAACGCATCACAGCCGAGAGTGTGAGCGATGACGAGATGGCGCACGCCGCCGAGCGTTTTCCCGTCCATCCGCCGCGCAACAAGGAGGAATACTTCTACCGCACGCTCTTTGCAGCCCACTTTCCCAGCGACAGTGCGGCGGCCACAGTACCCAGTGTGCCCAGCGTGGCGTGCAGCACGGGTGAGGCATTGGCGTGGGACAAGTCTTTCGCCGGGATGAACGAACCCAGCGGGCGTGCCGTAAGCGGAGTGCATCATCAGGCCTATTGAATGGCGGCGTCCTTATTGGAGGTGGACCGTCTGCTTTCATGCGGGCGGCAGGAATTTGGCGGGGATGGTTTAGAAGGTTCGCGGTGTTGAGGCGGGAAGGGGGCGTTGCCGTTTCGTGAAGGGATAGACCACGTGGCGGGATAGGACAAAATCGCTCTCAAGAGGCATGGAAATTTCCCGCTTGAGAAAAACCGACGAATCGCTTGAGAAAAAAATGTGAATCGCCTGAGAGAAATCCATGTGTTTCAAAAGCTGTTTACTTCGTTGGCTTTTAATGAAATAAGATTTTTCTCCAGAATAGGACAATATAGGCTTGGGCATGGGAGGGGAAGGGGGGCGTGCACGCCTAAGTGATGGCGTTTCATACGCGGAAAAAATGAAAAGAAGGGGGCACTTGCCCTTGATGAGGAAGCGGAAAAACACTTTCCGGCTGAATCCCTGCTGCCGCGGCTTTTGTCCATTGCCTCAAACAAGAGGGAAAAGATGGGGAATGGGGAAGCACCGCATGACCCATTTGCCTTGTCATCGGGCTGCGGATGAAAAAGGATCAAATCAACAGCTCACCCTTGCCTTGGCGCACGATGTCGAACGCGTCGTCCATGCAGTTCACCACCGTGGAGGCTTCCGTGCCGCCATAGCCCCCGTCGATGACCAACGCCACTTTTGAATTGTACTTTTCGTGAATCAGTTCCGGGTCGGTGGAATATTCGATGATCTCGTCCTCGTCATGGATGGACATGGTGAGGACGGGGTTTCCCAGTCCGTCGACCAAACCGCGGGGAATCAGGTTGTCCGGCACGCGGATGCCCACTTCCTTGCGGTTCTTGTAAATCTTGGGCAACCGGTTGCTGGTGGGAAGGATGAAGGTGAACGGGCCGGGCAGGTTCCTCTTGAGCACCTTGAAGGCGGTGTTGCTCACCTTGGCATATTCGCTGATGTTCGACAGGTCATAGCAGATAATGGAAAGGTTGCTCTTTTGCGGGTTCACTCCCTTCAGGGCACAGATCTGTTCCACGGCGCGCACGTTCAGCGCGTCACACCCGATGGCATAGACGGTGTCGGTGGGATAGATGATCAGTTCTCCGTCGCGCAAGGCTTTGAGCGCCTTGGCCATTTCGCGGGGGTTGGGATTTTCCGGATAGATTCTGACGAGCATGCTTTTTCTTCTTTTTCTTCATGCAAAGTTATCATTTTCTTTCGATTTAGCTGTTATCGTACCCGTAAGATAATGAAAAAATGATAAGAACGGCGCGGGAAGTCGTTTTTTTAGTATCTTTGCGTGGCGTTTTTTAGCAACGACAGATTCAAAAATACATCACAACATGACAAAAATCACCAAAGAGATGGCTTTGCGCTACCACGAGCAGGGCAAGCCGGGAAAAATTGAGGTGGTGCCCACCAAGCCCCACAGTACGCAAACCGATTTATCGTTGGCTTATTCTCCGGGCGTGGCGGAACCATGCCTCGAAATTCAGAAGAACCCGCACGATGCTTACCGTTACACGGCAAAGGGAAATCTTGTGGCCGTGATTTCCAACGGTACGGCCGTGCTCGGGCTGGGCGACATCGGCGCATTGGCCGGCAAGCCGGTGATGGAAGGCAAGGGCTTGTTGTTCAAGATATATTCCGGCATCGACGTGTTCGACATCGAGATCGACGAGAAAGACCCGGAGAAGTTCATCCAGGCGGTGAAGGCCATTGCTCCAACTTTCGGCGGCATCAACCTGGAAGACATCAAGGCTCCGGAGTGTTTCGAAATCGAACGACGGTTGAAGGAAGAGCTGGACATCCCCGTCATGCACGACGACCAGCACGGCACGGCCATCATTTCGAGTGCCGGACTGCTGAACGCCCTGGAAGTGGCCGGGAAGAAGATCGACGAGGTGAAGATCGTGGTGAACGGGGCGGGAGCCTCGGCGGTTTCCTGCACCAAATTGTACACCTCGTTGGGTGCCCGTCTGGAGAATATCCTGATGCTGGACAGCAAAGGGGTCATCACCAAGGAACGCACCGACCTGAACGAACAGAAACGCTTCTTCGCCACCGACCGCACGGACGTGCACACGTTGGCAGAGGCCATTAAGGGCGCGGATGTGTTCCTCGGCCTTTCGCGCGGCAACGTGCTCACGCAGGACATGGTGCGCAGCATGGCTCCTTCGCCCATCGTGTTCGCGCTGGCCAACCCCGTGCCTGAAATCTCATACGAGGATGCCATGGCTTCGCGTCCCGACGTGCTGATGGCTACCGGGCGTTCAGACTATCCCAATCAGATTAATAATGTCATCGGATTCCCCTACATCTTCCGCGGCGCGCTCGACACGGGTGCCACCGCCATCAACGAGGAGATGAAGCTGGCGGCCGTGCGCGCCATCGCCGGCATCGCCAAGAAACCGGTGCCCGACGTGGTGAACGCGGCTTACCACGTGAACAACCTCACGTTCGGTCCTTCTTACTTCATTCCGAAACCCGTGGATCCGCGTCTCATCACTGAAGTTTCCATGGCTGTGGCCAAAGCGGCGATGGAAAGCGGCGTGGCGCGCAAGCCTATTGAGGACTGGGATGCCTATGCCTTGTACTTGCGCGAGCTGATGGGCTATGAGTCCAAGATGACGCGCCAATTGCGCGATGCCGCGCGCCGTAATCCGCAACGCGTGGTGTTTGCCGAGGGCATCCATCCCAATATGTTGAAGGCTGCCGTGGAAGCCAAGGCCGAAGGCATCTGCCAGCCGATTTTGTTGGGCAATGACGAGCGCATCGCCAAGTTGGCCAAGGAACTGGATTTGAGCTTGGAAGGCATCGAAGTGGTCAACCTGCGTCACGACAACGAAGCGGAACGCCGCGAGCGTTACGCCAAGATTCTGGCAGAGAAGAAAGCCCGTGAAGGTTACACCTTTGAGGAGGCCAACGACAAGATGTTCGAGCGCAACTACTTCGGTATGATGATGGTGGAAACCGGCGAGGCCGATGCGTTCATTACCGGGCTTTACACCAAATATTCCAATACCATCAAGGTGGCCAAGGAAGTCATTGGCATTCAGCCGGGCTACAAGCACTTCGGCACGATGCACATGATTAGCAGCAAGAAAGGCACTTATTTCCTGGCCGACACGTTGATCAACCGCCACCCCGACACGGAGACGCTCATTGACATTGCGCGGTTGTCGGAAAAGACGGTGCGCTTCTTCAACCACGAACCGGTGATGGCCATGTTGTCGTACTCCAACTTCGGGACAGACACGACGGGCAGCCCGGCCAGCATGCACAAGGCCGTGGAATACATGCAGACGAACTTTCCCGATCTGCCCATCGATGGAGAAATGCAGGTGAATTTTGCCATCAACGATGAGTTGCGTGACCGCAAATATCCGTTCACCCGCCTGCAGGGCAAGACGGTCAACACGCTGGTGTTCCCCAACCTTAGTTCGGCCAATGCGGGCTATCAGTTGCTCCAGGCCATGAACGGCGACGAGATGGAGATGGTCGGTCCCATTCAGATGGGGCTGAACAAGCCTATTCATTTCACCGATTTCGAGAGCTCCGTGCGCGACATTGTGAACCTTACCGCCGTGGCCGTGCTGGACGCCATCGTGATGAAGAAGAAACAAGGAAAATAGAAGCACCCTTCATTGGGATATCACAAGACGGGGCTGTGCCGGGGAGGAGGCACAGCCCCGTCTTGCAATCTTTTTTATGGGAGAACCCATTGATTTCTGAAATAATATGCTTATTTTTGACCATGATTTTTAGGATGGAGTTCTTTTCTCGGATTTGAAGATATTCCTTCTAAAAGTATCGCTTTCTTATTTGAAAAACTTGACAGGAGTCATGGAAGTTGTGCCCGACACGTATTAGGGAAAGATTATGAAAAAGCAAAGTTTAGGTTGGTTGGCCTTGTTGTGGGCTGTAGTGTTGAGTGTGGGGTTCATATCGTGCGATAAGGACGATGATGGCGAGGATTATAAACCGCATGAAGATGCTTATGAAAACGGGTTGCCTGGTGGCGGCAGTGAAGATGGCAATCAAAATGGCGATTCTGGAACGGAAGCCGGGGGAGGGCTTGGCATCGTGGGGAGTTGGAAACATACGTTCAGTTCAGGCTATGTCATCTATACGTTCAATGCGGACGGCACCGGCAGCGAGATAGAGGTGGATTACGCCGATGGGAATCATGCCAGCAACTTCTCGTATGTCTATGACGAGAAAGAGGGGATGGTCGTCATTTTGTATGATGACGGGTATACCGAGACTCTTGAGGTCTTGTTCGTTAATCCCGATGTGATATACTTGGATGGGGACAAACTGACCCGCCAAGAAGACGGTTCCGGGACGGAAGACGGAACCGTGCCTGGCATCGTGGGGAGTTGGAAACATACGTTCAGTTCAGGTTATGTCATCTATACGTTCAATGCGGACGGCACCGGCAGCGAGATAGAGGTGGATTACGCCGATGGGAATCATGCCAGCAACTTCTCGTACGTTTATAATGGCGAAGAAGGGGTGGTCGTCATTTTGTATGATGACGGATATGAAGAGACTCTTGAGGTCTTGTTCGTTAGTTCTGACGTGATATACTTGGATGGGGACAAACTGACCCGCCAATAATGCTTGAAGGAGGCAGGCTGGCAGGAAGGGAAATCCATTGCGGATTGTTAAGGAAACTGTCGCGGCGGATTTCCTTTGTCTTGGGCATGGGATGCTGCATTGGGGATTCCGCCGTGCATCTGTCTGTTGGCGCGGAGGCTTGTTGGTGGCGGATGTCCTCTTGGCGTTGTGGGATTTGGTGCGGAAAAATGGGTCGTCTGCGAAGAGGATCGTCTCGTTATGACGCAATTTGTGTATTCATTTGTGGGTGGTCATGAGATATTTGCTTTGTCTTTTGGGGGTTCTTTGGCTGGGATTTTTCGGGAAAGTCCGGGGGCAGGTCGTTTGGGCAAAGGATTTTCCGTTTGCCGGGCAGCTTCCGACCAACGAGATGACCACGGTTTATCAGGATGGGGACGGCTTCATCTGGGTGGGCACGACCAACGGGCTGGTGCGTTACGACGGTTACCATGTGCGGTTGTTCCAACGGGACGGGAGGCTTGTTTCCGGTCTTACGGACAACCGGATCACTCAGATGGCTGAAGATAGCTTATGGCTGTGGGTGGGTACGTCGGCAGGATTGAATCTGATCAATCGGAACACTTACCAAGTGTCAGCTTTTCCGGAAGAATCGTTGGGCAAGGGCTATATCAACAGTTTGTGTTCAGATGGTGAAAATACGGTATGGGTCGGAACCGACAACCAGGTGCTGGTCTTTCGTGCGCCGTCCTTGCATCCTGTGGATACGATAACGCTTGCTTCCCGTGGAGGAAAGCGGGCTGTGGTCAACAATATTTTGCGCGACCGGACGGGACGGCTATGGATTTGTACGCGGGCCGGCCTTTTTTTGCATGAACCTTCCACAAACCGTTTGTGCCACCTTCCTCCCGTGGGGGTATCGGACAATCTTTCTTCCGTGTGCCAAGACCGTGACGGGCGTTTGTGGGTGGCTTCTTGGGGCGAAGGGCTTTGGCAGATTGTGGCCGGCAGGAATTTCCGGGATGTGCGCTACGTGTTCCATCCGGTAGAATCATTCCAAAATGGAGCGGGAGAGAGCCGTTTTTTCGATGTGGAGCAAGATGACGTATGTGGTTATCTTTGGGCACTTTCCTATGACAGGCTTTATGCTTTCCGGATAACTCCTGCGGGGGCGTTGGAACAGGTGGAATTGCCGTTTTACGTGGATGCGGAAAAAATGTACACGCGCATTCTGAAAGACCGCGACGGCAACCTGTGGCTGAGTTCATACGACCGTGGCGCATTGCTTACGTTTCATGGGGAAACGGTGCGCGACGTGCCTTTGTCCGGGTTTGCGGAAGCTTTGGGCAAACGACCCAACCTGCTCACGCTGACGTTGGACGGCAGGGGGCGTTTCTGGTTCGTCCAGGATCGTTTCGGACTTTGCCTCCACGATCCTTCGGACGGGAGCACGGTGCTGGCGTCACAGGACGTGCGGCGCGTGACGGTGGATGTGCGCGTGGTGGCGGAAAGCCCGTCGGAAGACGGCCTTTGGGTGGCGAGTCCGTACGGGAGTGTCGTGTATCTTTTGAAGTGTGACGGGGGGCGTTTCCGTGTGGTTCGAACCTTGGATTTGTGGCCTTTGCTCTATATCGGTGCGCCGGCCTCGCGGATGGCGGAGACACCGGATGGCAACCTTTGGATGCTGTGCAGGCAAAGGGTTGTCTGTCTGGCGCATGGAAAAAACGCATTTGCCACGCCGGACAGCCTGCGTTTCACGGCCATGCAGGCGGACGGGGACGGCAAGGTGTGGG
>CALUNJ010000037.1 GCA_944321975.1 uncultured Paraprevotella sp. | reverse complement strand
TTGACGAACAGGCGCACCACGTGGCTCCCGATGAAGCCCGCGCCGCCCGTGACGATGATGTTTCTCTTGAATTCCATAGTCTTTTCGTTTTTGTTTGGGATGGGTTACTTTAGAACTTTCATGTTGCCCATGCAGACTTTCAAAGAATCTGTCCAATAGGGCACTTTCACACCGAATGTCTCTTTGATTTTTGTCTTGTCGAGCACCGAATATGCCGGACGGGTCACCGGACTGGGGAACTCGTCGCTGTGGCAGGGCTGGATGTCGCAGTCCGTGCAACCTGCAAGTTCGGCGATTTTCTTCGTGAAATCGAACCAAGAACACACGCCCTCGTTGCTGAAATGGTAAACGCCCGCCTTGCTGTAACCAGCCTTTGGACATTCCTTTTCATAATCAGCGAGCACGGTTTTTATTACTTCGGCAAGGTCGTAGGCATAAGTCGGCGTGCCCGCCTGGTCGAACACCACATTCAGCTTCGGTTTGGTGGCCGTAAGGTTGAGCATTGTCTTGACGAAGTTGCGGCCGAACTCCGAGTAGAGCCATGCCGTGCGGATAATCACATAATCGCAGCCCACGGCCTTGATGTTCTCCTCCCCTTCCAGTTTGGTGCGACCATAAACCCCGGTCGGGGTTCCCTTCTGGTCTTCCCGGCAGGGGGTGTTGTACGGATCACCGCCGAAAACATAGTCGGTGGAAACCTGCACCAGCAGTCCGCCCGCCTCCTTCATGGCTTCCGCCAATATCTTCGGGGCTTCGGCATTCAGCTTGCGGCAAAGAGCCTCGTCACTTTCCGCCTTGTCCACGTTGGTATATGCGGCACAGTTCACAATGCAGCGTATGCCCTTCTCTTCCACCATGCGCCTTACGGCCCCGGCATCGGTAATGTCGAGGAGGGCCGTCTCCACGCCTTCCGCTTCGACCACGTCGGTAAAAATATAGTTGTCATTTGTGCTTTGGCTGACGATGCGCATCTCGTTGCCGAGCTGCCCGTTCGCCCCTGTAACCAGTATGTTCATGCTTTTCCGAATTTTATAGTTGATAGACAAACGGCGAGTCAAAGTCTTTCAGCAAAGGATGTTTCGTGTCCTTCTCGCTGAGCAGGGCGTGCTCCGTCGGGATGTGCCAGTCTATGCCGAGGCTGCCGTCGAGGATGCTGATGCCCCCGTCGGCTTCCGGGTGGTAGAACTCGTCGCACTTATATTGGAACACCGCCGTCTCGCTCAGCACGGCAAACCCGTGGGCAAAGCCTTTCGGGATGAAGAACTGCCAGTGGTTGTCCTCCGTCAGCTCCACCGCCACATGTTTTCCATAAGTCGGTGAGCCCTTGCGGATATCCACGGCCACATCCAAGACCCTGCCCTTCACGCAGCGCACCAGCTTGGCCTGCGTGAACGGCGGACGTTGGAAATGCACCCCCCGCATCACGCCGTAGGATGACATGCTCTCATTGTCTTGTACGAACGCCACGTGCCCCACCTTCTCCTCGAACTCCCTCTGAGAGAAACTCTCGAAGAAATAACCTCTTGCGTCTTTGAAGACACGCGGTTCAATGATGAACACACCGTTGATTTCCGTTTTGATTACTTCCATATCTCTCTAATATTCCAAGTTTTTCTCCAAGGTCTCTTCTTTCTCGTCAAGTATCGACATCAGATACTTGCCATAATCATTTTTCAGCATCGGTTGGGCCGCCTCACGCAGTTGTTCCGCCGTAATCCAGCCCTTGCGATAGGCAATGCCCTCCAGACAGGCGACTTTCAAGCCTTGCCGTTTCTCCAGCACCTCGATGAAAGTGGATGCCTCCGACAGGGAATCATGCGTGCCCGTGTCCAGCCAGGCAAAGCCCCGCGCCATCGTCTGCACCTTCAGTTCCTTGTTTTTCAGAAACTCCTGGTTCACGGTAGTGATTTCCAGCTCGCCACGTGCCGAGGGCTTAATGGCCTTTGCGATATCCACCACCTTGTTCGGATAGAAATACAGGCCGACCACGGCGTAGTTGCTCTTCGGGTGGGCCGGCTTCTCCTCGATGCTCAGGCAGTTGCCCTCCTTGTCAAACTCCGCCACACCGTAACGCTCCGGATCGCTCACCCAATAACCGAACACCGTGGCCTTCCCGTGCTCCGCCTCGCGCACGGCATCCTCCAGCATCGCGTTCAGGCCCGCGCCGTAGAAGATGTTGTCGCCCAGCACCAAGCAGGCGCAATCGTCGCCGATGAAGTCCGCCCCGATGATGAACGCCTGAGCCAATCCGTCTGGCGAAGGCTGCTCCGCATACTCGAACCTCACTCCGAACTGGCTGCCGTCGCCCAGCAGGCGCTGGAATCCCGGCAAGTCGTAAGGAGTGGAAATCACCAGAATCTCCCGTATGCCCGCCAACATGAGCACCGAGATGGGATAGTAAATCATCGGTTTGTCGAAAATCGGGATCAACTGCTTGCTGACCCCCTTGGTGATAGGATACAAGCGCGTACCGCTGCCACCGGCCAATACGATTCCTTTCATAAATATGGATTTATATTGATGTTTTTTCCTCGATTTGCATTATCTTTGAATAAGATAAGCTGCGCCTCGGCAGGAAAAACAAACGAGTTTGTTTTGTCCTGCACTCGGTTTGCATTATCTTTGCCCCATCAAAGATGAAAAAGGTGGATAATTTCACAGCAATACTCCGTTTGGCTTGTGCTTACCTGATTGCTGCCATATTAATTCCCATGGCCTTCATCTGCAAACTGTTCCGCAGATAAGCGGCACTATTTGCCGAAAGGATTTTTGTATACCCCCAGCAATTGCTGCATAAAATAGTAAAAGAACTGCATGTCGTCTATGAAATAACGCTTGAACAACCGCTTCGGTTCTTTCAGGCAGCGGTAAAGCCATTCCAGCCCCATCTTCTGCCATAACACCGGAGCACGCTTCAATGTCCCGGCTTCAAAATCTATCGTGGCACCCAAGGCCATGAAAACGTCCACACCCGGCATCCGGTCACGGTACTTCATAATCCATTTTTCCTGTTTCGGCGCACCGACACCGACAAGCAGCACATTCGCGCCGCTCTCGTTCACGATGCGCACCAGCTCCCCGCATTCTTCCTCGTTCTTCTCAAAGCCATAAGAAGGAGAGTGGGCACCCACGACAATCCGCCTGCCCACCTTCTCGTTGATGCGTTCCATGGCCTTTTGTGCCACTCCGTCCATTGCACCGAGCAGGAAAATCTTGCAAGCCGAATCGTCCTTATGGTACATATAATAAGAGGTGAAAAAGCTGCTACCCGGTATGGCTTCCGGCAAAGGATGCCTCAGCAGTTTGGACAACAGGTAGAGTATCTTGCTGTCGCATACTACCCATTCCGCCCCTTGGTAAACGTCATAAAACTCCTTGTCGCGTTGCAGCTTCACGAGGTGGTCGACGTTGGGAGTGACCAGCACCCCGCGTTTCAAAGACCTCAAAAGTTCATCCCGAGTGATTGCCTGTATGGGCACATTCAAAATATTCACATTTTCCATAGCGTTCCATTCCAGTTTTTATAAAAAGTATACATAAAGCCCGCCGCCAATATTTGGCGTTTTAGAAGTAATCCCGCAATTAAGGTTTACCGCTAATTTGAAAACACCTTTTTGATATATTCGATAGAATGTAGACGTTCTCTTTTTAAGTTCTCCACAGGTTGAACATAATCAATATCACCAATTTCAGGTAAAGGACTGCCTACGGGAACAATACGATCCTCCAAGTTCAACTTTTGAAGGATGCTGGTCAAACGGCTATTCGTGGAATGTCGGCTTTTGATGACCGAGTAAAAAGGCTTTGAGAAATTCACAGAGAACACGGTGCCGTGGAATGAGTTGGTAACTACAAATTCAGCTCGCGCGAACAAGCCCACAAAGTCGGAAGGCCCTGCGGTCAATATCTCTTGGACATCTTTTCCCGAATGCTCCGGATAAGCATCCCGGCAAATGCGGACAATCTTCAGGTGGCGTTGTTTGGCAATATGCCTTGCCAATTCCAAGACATAACCACATGGTTTGATGGTGACGATATACACCAACAGGTATTTCTCCCTTGGGCACATGTCAAACTTTGCCACCTCAAGCCATTCCCGACTGTCTAGAAGCAGGGTCGGGTCGACAACCACGTCAACATCGCGATGCAGCAAATCACCCAACAACTTCGATGCCTGTTGCTCACGCACCGACAGCCAAGAGAAGCCTGAAAGCCACTTTTTGAAGACTTCTTCCGCCTCTCTTGAAATCACCGACAGACCTATGCTCGATGCGTATGACACCTTTTTGGCATCCCTTTTGTCAAAACAAGCCAGGAACGGCTCTAAAGAATACCCCTTTTCGTAGTTCCACACTTGATCGCTGCCTATACAAATCACATCATAATCAAAATTTGCATCATACAAAGACCGCACAGATGGATAAACTGTCTGCGTCAAACGATTATACATCGAATGAAATTCCTCAAACCGTTTATTGCGCAATGCCTTGTTTTTCTGATAAAACAAACAGAATAAATCCTGCACAATGGGCAATAGTTTCACCTTGACCTTCTGCTTAAAGGAAATAGGAACGGTTAATTTCTCACCCTTGAAATCATGCTTGGGATGAATGCCGAACAGGAAATTGATGACTTCCGCATCATATCCCATCTTGTGCAGTTTCCGGTACAGGGCGCAGCATTGCAGCTCTGCCCCATAGTTGTTCACATTTAATATCGTAAGGATTCCTATTTTCATGTCTGGTTATATTTTCTTCAGTTCTTGGTATATCCGTTGGTTCACAACCTCGTGGGAGAAAGTCGCCTTCACCCTGTTCCGCATCTTCACGGAAAGTTCCTTCAAATCCATGGTTTCCCTGATCTGGATGATTTTCTCCGCATATGCCTGCGGCTCATAGCCATCCACAATCAGCCGGTTGTCCCCCACGATGGCACGGTTGAAATGATAGTCGCTCACCACCGGTATCAATCCCTGCGCCATCGCCTCGTTCAATGAATTGGAATGCCCCTCACAACGCTCCTTTGAGGGGAAAACAAAGAAGTGCTGGCTTTGCATGATTTCCTTGATTTCAGCAAACGGGGTCAAACCTTTGCGGGTGATATGGTTTTTCTGAGGCGATGCCTCTATCATGGCATCAATATCCTTCACATATTGTTCACTGTAGCCCGACCCACCGATAATGGTAAGGTAAACGTCATCATATCGCTGGCACAACAAGCTAAAAGCTTTGATGACCACGTCAACATTCTTCTCCGGCGTAACCCTTCCGAAGTAGCAGAGATTGAGCCTGTCTTTCGGGCGTTCTGCCACGGTGTCCGCGATGTTCTCTTCTACCACATAATTGGGATAATACACAAGGGGCGTATTGCTGATGTTCTTGACGATTTCCAACGACGGCATACCTTCAAACCACACTTGGGTTTGCAAGTCCATGTTCTTCTTGACAATCCAGCGGTAGAACTTGGAACCTCTATTGTAAAAGTCCATAAACTGCCCGCCCTTCATGTAGGTCACCGACTTATACCCCATCATCCGCACCACCCAGGTGATTATCAACTCGTAGGGAGCCAGCTTCCCGCCGTATGTGAGCATCAGGAACGCACCGTGCCTGCGGTTGCCAAACATCATGTGCCCTATGATCTTGCATAGGTCGATGACGGCAAACGACTGGGTTTCGAGGAAATGGATGAGCCGCCCCTCCATGACGCAACGCCTTCTTACAATGGGTTCCATTTCATAGCCCAGGTTTTCCAATCCCTTAATTACCCGCCTTGCCGAAGACTGGCCACCACTCTTAGGGGTTTCCGACATCTTCCCGATGTTGCCGAACACGTAAAATTTCTTAATCATTATATCAATGAGTTGGTCTAATTATACAAACCTTTTCAGCAGCCGCATCAAATCAAATGGCAAATACCAGTTGATGGTCTTCAACCACCGTTTGGCTTTCATCGCCAGTCCCTGCCTGCTGTAATACAAGTCCACGACATCTTTCAACGTCTTGTGGCTATCGCGCAATCCATCGAGCATTCTCTTGCGCAACTCCATATTGGGCGTATACACCTTTCCGTAACTTTGTTTGACGAGAACTTCTGCCATACAACTGTCCTCGGTCTTGAACAAGTCCTTGATGGCGTCAAACGCCTTCTTTCCTCTTTCCGAAGTGACGGCCACGGCCGACACGCCTTTCCGGTCATTCAAGTATCTCTTCCCCCAAAAGTCGCCCAGCCTGATGTCCGTATATGCCATGGTGCTGCGCAACTTGCAGTCGGAACAGGCATCATTCAACACATGGTCTGAAAAGAAGAGAGAATAAAATTCGTCATGCTTGGGGCTGCTGATAAAAGCCTTAACACCCTCTACTACTACTACTACGTAGAACGTCCCCCACCCCCTCACCTTGCTGCGGAACTGCACGTCATCGAATTTTTTATTCCCCACTTGCCGCTTGATGGCCTGTTCGTACTTGTTCCACACCAGCATTGAGGGGCATCCGTGACAGAACAAGTCAATCAAGATGCAGTTTTCACGTTGCCGGCGCAACGTCAGGAATTTGTGTGCCGCATAGATGTGGCAAGGCAGACCGAAGAGGGCAAACTTGGTGTCCTTGGCGTTTTTAACCAGCGTTTTGAAAGCATCAAGACTGTATGATTGTATGTACTTTGAGCCACGGAAAGCATCCGTTTCCCCCTCGGTGTGTGCAACGATGTGTTCTGCTCGATGCCTTTCATCGTTGTATGTCACCCCGATGCACGTGTACCCCTGTTTGACAAGTTCTTTGGCCAAAGCATCTGCCACGCCACCCGATGTTACTTTTTCAAGCAGTTCGTTTTGCCTATATTGTGCGGATTTCACGGTTATCCTGTTTTCCTCATCCGCAGTCGTCACCTTGACGTCGGAGTCAAACTTATAGCACACCTTTACACACAGGCCACAGTCAACACACTTATTTGCATCCAGATAAGGACGGTAAAAGCCATCCTCATTCAGTCGTATTGTTATGGCATCCCTTGGGCACACAGCCGCACACATCTGGCAACTGGTACAGTCACGGATAGCCGATTTGTCGGTTATGTTCATTGGTTTGTTATTTAGCCGCATGGCAAATTCAGATAATCACCTATTTTTTCGTCCCACTCGGCAGGCTCAAATGGCACAACACCGGAAAAATGGAAGAAGGTCAACTCTCCAAAGTAAATTTCTCCATTAATATTATAAAGGTCAACTCTTACATGAGGAATACCTTTAGACAAAGCTGCCGCAGCCTGCTTCATTTTTTCAAAATTGGCAGGTTTCCTTATCTCTTTCTTTGCCCAAGGATGTCCTTGCTTGAATGGCAGATGATTGAAATCAGCATCGAAAAAGTCAAACCTTGTGGCAAAGGGACGGTCTGTTGCCACAAACAAGAACTTCACCTCGCCATTGAAACAGAAAAACTTATAGTCTTTCAATTCCGTGCCGCTTTCGTCGACCATGAATTTTTCAGCGATTATGCGAGGCTTCACATCCTTATAAGGGTATTCCCTGCTCATTAGGAAGTATTTACGTTGAAGGCTCTTCTCTAATTTCTTCCGAGCTTTCTGCATATCCATCTTGCCCTTATCCTTCACTATTACAATGCCACCACTATCGTGGGTGGTCTTCAGTACAAATTGATTGGGCAATTGGGTAAAGTCTATGTCATCAAACCTGTCCCATATCCCCAAAGTAGGTATAGTTTTACCGCCCCAATTAAGTTTTTCTATATATTCTTTGACAGCATATTTATCCACCAAACGTGTATATTCTGCATGCTTGTCGTTCAATTTCAGCCATTGTAACTTCTCATTGTACGTGCGTGGATGTTTCAAGTCAGGAAACTTCTTCATTCCGGAAAAGTACCTTAACTTGATGTACAACTCGTCATTTCGAATCAAACGGCTTAACACGCGACGAACAATCCCTCCCATAACCCAATAGGGATCGAAAATTTTACTAAACTTATTCATGTGAATTTATGTATTACTAATTCAAATATTACGTAGAATGTTAAGAGAAATACTTTTCAATTCCTGGTTTTCAAAATTGATTGAAAAAGTTCCTCATATTTATGAGCACAAATCTCCATTGAAAGATTTTCTTTATATATCTGTTTCAAGAAATCTGTTGAAACATTCCCTTTGTTTTCAATTGCTCTCTTTAAGGCATTGAAATAAGCCTCGTCACTGATTGCTTCGGCCACAAAGCCGTTTTTACCATCTACTATTATATCGTTAAACCCACTTACAGGTGTCCCGACAGGTATGCACCCACAAGCTAATGCCTCAATGAGGGTTATGGGCATGCCTTCATAATCGGAAGAAAGCGTGAAAAAGTCTGAACATGAAAGATAATCCACTACATTATGACGCTGCCCTAAAAAATGGATGTGCTTGTTGGCTTGTTTTACGATGGACTGAATCGTAGGCGAATCGTAACCGTTACCAATTACCAGCAACACGACATTCTCACCCTCGTCAATTAATTTGTTAAAGCACTTGACTAATCTTGGAATGTTTTTCTGTGGATTGCATCTGGCTATCATGGTGAATACGTTAGTCGTAGAATGAGGTTTATAACCTTCAATTTCACGTTTCACTTCATCATACTTGTCCGTAACGTTTGCACACGCCCTTCCGTTGTATATCAGTTTTATAGGTGGCACTCCAAACACCTTTTCTACAGATTTTGCATTTTGGCCGGATATTGCCACTTGATGCAACAACTTCAGTTTCAAGCAAATCCTCTTTATTATAAATCTGGGTCTCGACTTTCCTCTTTCTATCTCTGCTTGTATATGGGAGGTTACAAAATATTTTTTCTCCCTGTCAAGCAAGACCGCCAAAAATCCGAAATAAGTGGCAGTAAGATGGAGATGCACGACATCGCATTGTATTGACCTTATGGCCTTATACAGCTTATAAAATGTGCCAAGGCCAAACTTCCCCAATCCCATGTTAAGCTGTCTTACATCGTCGCTTAATTCATCTTTATAAAATCCGAAATTGCTTATGGAAAAGTCTTTCATCGTCAACAATGTGACTTCATGGCCATCCTTCGCCATCTGATTGCACAAGTCTACGACAAACCGCTCCGCCCCACCAGAATTGAGGGCGGGAATTACTTCAAGTATTCTCATGTTTATCAATGTTCAAAGAAATTTTTGCAATAAGACACGATACAATAAATTATATTTATCATCGTACATAGATTTGAATCTATCATTCAAAATCTTCATTGAATATAATTGAGTACTTTATGATAAAATGCCACATATCTATCAGCAATAACTTTCCACGATTTGTCTCCTACAAAATAGTCGTTCCTAATAGAATTTGCCATTTCGTCCAATTGCTTCCTGTCTTCTAATAGTGAAATGATAGCATCGGCCAATGCGTCTACATCTTTTGACGGGACAAGCAACCCGGTCTTTCCATCCTCAACCATTTCACTAAGTCCACCTACATTTGTGGCAATGACAGGCTTGCAAAGGCTATAGCTCGTCATGATAACCCCACTTTGTGTTGCATCCGTATAAGGACACACCGTAATAGCACAATCCTGTAATAACCCGGCAAGCTCCTCCATTCCAATATATCTGTTGAGGACTTTCACCCAAGGTTGCTGTTGGTAGGGCGTTATATCAAAATACATTTTTCCGCCACCGGCGATAGTTAAAGTGGCATCAGGAATATGCCGCCTTACTTTCATCATCGCCTTGCATAAGTACTCCACGCCTTTGTAAGGAGAAATACGTCCAAAGAAAAGAACATTGTGACATGGTTTGAATGTAACATTCCCCTTGATGAAAGTGCGGATATTGTCATATACCCCAAGCCGGTTTATTAGAATCCGACTCGGGGCAATCTGATAAGCAGCACAGAATTCATCCTTTTGCTCATTGTTCAACAAGACAAATGCCCGAACATTACGCATTGCCATCTTATAGTTAAACATCTTACGGGCTGTAACCTCACCTGTATGTGGAAAAGGATCATGGACAGTAAGTATCATCTTATTGTCGAACAATTTATAAAACATCAAATCCCACATATTAAACATGCAATCTGTATGAAAAATGTCAAAATCCCCCTTTTGAATGAAACGGGCAACTTTTAGGGTCATCGCCAGCGATTTCAATGAAGAATCCTGCTTGACCGTCCTATTTATTATATACACCTTGCTCATGTCCATATAATTCTCATAAACTCTGAGTTCAGGATAACAGGTAGCTGATATAATGGAATTAACAGGCAGCTGCTTGTTAATATCAAAAAGTGTACTTTTCAAGCTATATGGAGCAAGTGCTATCAAATAGGTTACATCATGTCCTCCCTCTTGCAACGCTTTTATCAGAGGAAAGTCGCAGTCTGCAAAGGGTGGTGTACTATAATAAAGAATTTTCATAATACTTTTACGTTGTTCTTAAAATTAAACGCTATGCTATTTCCGTAAAGGTTCAATTCTGACATCTATATTCCGCTTACTTTTGGAAACATACAAAGCCTGCCCACTATTTTCCAGAATTTTTGTAAAGACACAGAATAAAATGGCTTGAACCACATAATTCTGATGAATGTAAAACTCATGAGTAGTGATACTCGAAAGCACAATATTTAGAAAATAGATGCCCATATATAAGTATTCCTTGGGCACTTTCGTCCTATAAATGCGAAAAGAATATATCAGCATTACCAAAACTGCGGGAATTCCTATCATCCAAGACAAGCCAATAAGTCCCCAGTCGCTATAATAAAAGTTATAAGTCCCAAGTAATATATCATAGAAATATTTTCCATAGTCACTTTTCTCAAACGGCATGCCAGACCCCAAAATAAGTTCAACAGGACTTTTAAAATATTCCGTATAATGATACATCAAATTTATGTAACGTATATCATTTTCAAATCCTTGTTCGCTCAAACTTTCTTGCCGATTCATCATATTGGCAAATTGCGACTGCACCAAATCCGAATTAATTATAAAGAAATAGAGCAAGATGGAAATAAACAGGAATGATACAATTATACGTTTGGAAACGCCCAATTTTATTACAAGCAACAAAGTGCTAAACATCAATGCCAGCAACATTGTCCTATATCCGCAACCGAACACGGCAAATAGCCCAATCAAAACAACTATTACATACTTAAGTTTATGTGTTGTCAAATATTTATTTATCCCGAATATCACAGAAAAGGAAGCTAATCCTTGCCCATATAAAGCCATCCGTTGCTCAGCACTTCCGGCCCTAATCTGTCCGCCAAAAATAATGTTAGGGAAGGCGATATATTGAATTATATAGCATAATCCGAAGCACAAGCAAATCCACCAAAGGGCTTTCTCCCACTGCGCTAAATTTAATTTCCAACTATAGAAGAACCAAAAGAGCGAAAGACTATAAAACTCATTACTAGCCCGGAATGAATCTAATAATGTTTGTCCGTTAAAATACCAACATGAAAAGGCATTCAGCACCAGAAATGCAAATATCAACAAGATGTATTTATTAAAAGGAAGCCCCTTCTTGTAATTGAGAAATCCCATCAACAAGAAACATATGGAAATGGTCGTTGAAGGCACCTCAAAAACGCCCATGAAGCGGAAGCAAAAAATGATAGCGAAGATGTAGAACAGTGTTTTCATTAGTACCTAATCTTTATAAGAAACCGAAAACCATCGTTGAAGGACAAAATCAATCAATCGAGGAGAATGCAAATTCCATAAAAACGAATACATAAATTTCGCCCTTTTCGATTTGTATGGGATGTTTATTTCCTTGTGTGCAAAATAGAACTGAAGGAACTCCCTTATAACCAAAATGCGCTTTTGGATTCCATATCCCTCAAGCGTTCCATTAACATACAATTTTAAAACAGCCAAGAATAAATTTCTTAAGAAATATGACTCTTCGTATTCTTGAATGCCCTGGACATAACTTAGATATGAAGATTCTTGCATCAACAATCTTGATATTCTTATGGACTCAATCGGATCTCTGAATCTTCTTGTAAGTGAGTTATCATATATGTAATAGTGATAATTTGCATTAGGCCTTATGCACAATGAATCGATGTGGGCACAATATTGTAACGCAAAAAGTTCATCTTCCCGAAGCGATATACTCTCATCAAATCTTATATCGTATTTTGATATTATTGAATGCTTAAACAATTTTATCCAGGACCATCCAAACTTCACCTCCTTCATCAGGTATAAAATCGCCTCCCCTGCATTTCCATTCTTTACAGACAAAGGTTTTAGGGGCTTTATTTCCGTTGAGCCGTCTCCTTTGTGGCAAACATAATTTTGGAAATAAATATCATACATGAAATCTTCATTCGCAAAGAAATCCTGATAATAGTCAGGTTCAATCCAATCGTCAGAATCCAAAAAACTTATATATTCTCCTGTAGCTTTATCAAGTCCAAAATTCCTAGCTGCACTTGCCCCTTTATTCTGATTGTGAAAAACCATTATCCTATCATCGCCTTTAGCATAAGCATCACAAATTTCTCCAGATTTATCCTGACTCCCGTCATCCACCAGAATCAGCTCTTTAAATTGATAAGACTGGGAAAGGACACTATCGATACACCTATTTAAATATTGCTCCGCATTATATACCGGGATAATTATAGATATTGTAGGCTGATACATAGATTAAAGATTTGAAATCAAAAAATTAAGTGAAAAGTCTCTCAATGTCTGCAAATTACAATTGGGCCGGCTCTTAATCCTGTCGTCCAGAACAAAATTGGCAGGGTCTTTGACCAACCGGAAACTTTGCCCAAATAATGAAAGAAGAGATTCAAAACGAGATGCGCCCCGCACATAATTGGGAATCACAACAAATGGTTTATTGAAAATGAGTGAAAACACGCAGGCATGGAAGCTGTCTGTAACTACAAAATCAGCATCACGAAATCCACAAATCCAATTTTCCACAGGAGGCTGTTTCATTTTTCCCTGGAACGCAGGGCTGTCGACCCCCTCTTCATTTGCCCTGAATATTTTAAGCCCTAATGCCTTGACAAGTAATTCTATGATACGTTCTTTCCCAGTGTCAGGGTCAAGAATATAAGTCATTAAGCAACGGGACGCTTTCGGGGAGCATTTTTTCACTAAATCGCAATAATCCTCTTTAGTTAATAATAACGTCGGATCCAACACTTGTACAGAATCAATGCCAAGGTGCTTCTCACATAATGCAATGCCTGAACTTTCACGTACACTGACCGCATCGAATTTATGAATTAACCTTCTGCAATTATTGGTTTGCTCTTCACTATATTCCCATGAATCCGTACCAAAAGAAGCGGCATAAGATAACCTTTTTATATTCCAACTTTCCGCAAAATCCAAGAAACTGGATTCAATGGGACGTTTATGGGAACCACAAACATATTTTTCTCTCCATATTTGATCGCTCCCTACGATTATTGCATCATATTCATTAGGTTTGATTTCAGAGAAAGAATGGTAATAAGTTGTATTTACATATTTCCTTATGAAAATACTTGTGTAGTAACTCTTATCATTAACGAAATCAGCCGGTATTATATTTCGGAGAATCCACTGTTTTATCGGAGAGAGAAAATATTCCCTCAAGCGTCCAATAATAGTTGCAGGAAATATATTCTTTATGGATATAATGCAGGCTTCATGGCCCATACGCTCAAGAATGGTCTGCAGGGCATATGCCTGAAGTATGCCTCCATAGTTGGTGTTGAGCGGAAGGGTCAGTACTCCTATCTTCATATTTTCGATATTTTTTAGATTAACTTCTTAAACAACCCCCTAATTTTATTGTAGATCTTCCTGTATACAGGAACATGCAGCGCCATCTTCACGGCCGACTCTACCGGCACCCCTTTTGATAGTTTTTTATAAAAAATCCGACGCTTTGGATGGGGGGTTACGTTTTCATTGAACCCGCCGTTGAAGCGTTTGGCGGTCTCTAATGTCGAATGGCTGACCTCCATGTCCAATGTTTCAAATATTTCACGCCCCTTCTCCGTATGGATTAGCACCATTCCGATACCCTTGTCGTCGTCAACGTCCGACATCTTCAACCCCCAAAAGTCGGCTATCGTCAAATCGCTATGACTAACGCCGTTCTTACACTTGCACTGGTAGCACGACGGACGGAGATAGATGTCAGAGAGAAAGCCGCGCATGTATGGATTGACATTGTGAATATCGGACAACAAAACTGAATTTTTGTCCGCCTTAGAGGCGGACCCCCGGACAACAAAACTGAATTTTTTCCAGCCGTGCATTTTTTTATCCCTAAATTCTATGCCCGTTATCACGGGCACGGACTTTAGGGATGAAGACAAAACTGTATTTTTTCCAGCCGCCGCCCTTCGGGCGGGATGAATAAAGGTCTCGTCCAAATACTTGCGCCATACACCCGGACTCGGTACACCATGACAGAGGAAATCAACAGGCAACAGATTCGGATAGTCTTTGCGAAGGAATTTGTGCAATCCCGTAATCTGGCATGGCGTACCTGTGAAAAGCACCTCGCGCCCCTCTTTCAAAAAACGCTCCGCATCCCGGTAACTATCTCCGATACGACTTTGCACATATTTGCTGCCCATCATCTTGCGGACACCTTCAATCGTCTCTGCGTAAGTGTGCTTCACCTCCCAATTCCCATCAAACACCGCACCAAAAACGACACCGCCTTTTTCAAGTGCCTTTTTCGCCAAAGCGATGAAAACACCACCCGATGAGCTTGCCATACGTTCTTCCTCATTACGGTTCTTTACGGCAAGAACTTCCTGAGGCTGTATCTTTTCCGGCAGATTCAACAATGGACAAACCTTTTCACACCAACCGCAATCGATGCACAACGCCGCATCCACCTGTGGATAAAGGAAGCCCTCATGGTCTTCCACCATCGTTATACACGCCTTTGGGCATTTTTGAGCACAGGCGGAACAACCGCAACAGTCTTTCTTATCCTTAATGTTTATCATCTGTGCAAGATCTTATGGTTGTAAAATCCAATAGCTTTCGCGTTGATAAAACTCCTTTCGCCAGACGACAGTCCCACTGTATATGCAATTATACCAACGGACAATACACATACGATGCAAACCGTGAAAAAGCGCAAGACAGAATCGGGCATATTCAAATAGACAACAAAAGGAGCAACAACAGAAAGGGCGGCAACCGACATGACCCTTACATATATATTTTTTATATAGTCCCTTATCCGTACTCCAATCAATGGACGTAACATCACCATGCGTGCACATTGGGCCACAGATTCCATCACAAAATGAACGACAAACACTGAGTATGCCGGATATCCCAACTTGAGGCAGATATACGATATGGGCAATATCATCAATAATATACTTCCGCACACCGCTTGGTATTTCTTCACCTTGCCGGTTGCCTGGTTGGCGGAAATCAAGGGATTTGCCAAAGAATAAATGAGCGACGTGCAAATCATTATCCGTAGAAAGACTACGGTGTTTTCAGGGACGGTCTTAAGCCATACCCTAAGAATGAAATCCGTCTCGAACAAGACCGGGAGTGAAAGGAAAAACAGCAAATAGAACGAAAACCTCGCACTGCGAAACATAAGTTTGTGCATGGCTTCCATCTCACCTTTCGCATAGGTCTTCGTTATTTGTGGGTTCAGTGCCATTTGGAAATTGCTCACAAACTGCTGAATCGCATTCTGTACTTGAACGGCAACGGCACGGGCGGCGTTAACCACCGGCCCGAAGAACACATTGAGCAACATGTTCAATCCCTGTCCGAAAAGGACTGCTGACAGATTTCCGAACAAGCTCCAACCCGCGAAACTTGTCATCTCCCTAAAAAGGGGACGTTCTCTTACATGGATGTATTTTGATTCTTCAAAATGCTTATTACAATAATGATTATAACAGAAGCGTATGAACAATTGAACAAATAGAATCAAAAAGGCATATAATATCAACTTGTCAAAAGGTGATATGACGAGCGCATAGACAATAACCAATTTCAATATCGCCTCAAGTATGGATATGTAGGCAAAAGCCGACATCTTCTCGTGCGCTATGATGTCTGCGTTATAGGGAACACTGATTATCATCACCGCCGTTGACACAATAGAACACTGCAAGACCCAAAAAGCCGCATCCATACGATCTGCCGGTATCTGCATCTGCGTGTACATGAACCAAAGGCCTATCGTCTCCCCCAAAAGCACAATTAACCCTGCAATAAGGAAGTGTATCTGTAATGCTGTGCTAAACACCTTTTTCAGCTGCACCAAATCTCCCTTACCCAATGTAAACGTAATATATCGTTGTGTTGCCGAAGACATCGAGCCATTAATAAAACCGAACATAGCCACGACACCGCCTACCACATTGTAAATACCGTAATCGGTGACACCAAGCGTATTGAGTACCACACGGCTGGTGTACAAGGCTATCGCCATCATGAACAGCATTCGTAAATACAGCAGCAGCGTGTTCTTGGCTATCCGTTTGTTGTTGCTTTCAGACATAAATTGAAATAATTTGTAAGCGTCCAAAACTGACGTATCCCCTGCTTTACAGGCGAAACGTCTAAAATAAGATTAAGAAACTGTTTTGAATTTCTACAAAAAGTTTTTTCCTCGCTTGATGTACTCGTTTTCGTGTGTGCTTTGGACTATTTTCCGGTCATTTTCGCTTCTATTCTTCGTCAGATAGCTCGCTATCTTCCTCATCACGGAAACAAAACTGCCTCGAAAACTCATCCCAAATCATCACACGATAAATTCAAAACAGTTTCTAAAATTCAGTTGAGTTTTATAGTTTGTTTGCACTTATGCCGATGGTCGAGGGCAGAAGTTTTCCGTAGTCACGGTTGCCTGCGACGATTTCGGCAAAGAACTTCTTGAGGTATTCCAGGATGGAGTACCCCTGCAGTTTGCAGGTGGAAACGATGGAGTGGAGACCGACACGCGCCATCTTGTCGCTATCGAAGAACAGCGGTATGCAACGTGAAATGAGCATCGTCCTTATCCTTCGTCTTGGTACCTTTTTGGGATTTCCGTCCGAAAAGATTTCTCTTCCCGACCTTGACGGCACTCTGCAGTTTCGCAGACTTCTCTTTCTCTGCCTTGAGTTGCCGCATCAATTCGGATATTTGTTCAGTCATCGTGAACACAGCCTCGTTGCTCTTGCGGAGCTGTTCCGTGAGTTCGGAAATCCTGTCCGTCAGTTCAGCTTTCTTTCTGTCGCTTTCCTTACGGGCGGCTTCCATCTCTTCCAGACGCTCACGCTGGTAGATGGCCAGTTTTATCAGTTCATCCCTGTTCATATCGGCATAAACTTCTCCCACGCACCCAACGCAAACGGTACGCCGTAATCCTCGTATGCCTCTGTCTGCTTCAGCTTCTCCATTCCATCTTTCAACCGCTGCAGTTCCGCATCGGGGAAAGTCCCGCTTTTGATGGACTCAATGAGGATTTTCATCAGGTCTTGGCAAACATAATCGGGAGAATACATGTCGTCGAAGTAATTGTAGTGTTCGTCTTCCACAAAGTGGTAAGCGAGGCTTTCAAGCACTTCGAGCAGGAGGGTGACGGCCCCGGCATAGTCGCCCCGGCCGAGCGATTCCTGAACCATTTCCCGATAGGGCGAGAGCAAGCGGGCGATGGTGTCGCCATCCTCATCAAGGTTGCGCTTGCTGCACGCGGCTTCGATGTCCGCCTTCAACGGGGTCGGTTCGATGTCGGTGCGTGGAGCTTCCTCCATGCGCCGGCGGATGATGTATCTCATTTTTTCAGAGGGCATAGTGGTAAGTGTGCTTGAATTTTTGTCCAATACGGACACCCTATCTTATTCTTTCTGGATGTTGCGCCGCAAGAATGCGGCACCTCCTATGGGTATCGATGGGGGTCACCGTCTATTAACTTCACTGATTCCCATTGGGTTACGGTGAATGGTTTGTTTTTTGGCGAAGCCTTCACGCCGAGCCTCGCGGGCTTCACCGACACGGGCCTTTCGGATGAAGGACTGGTGAAGCCTTGGTGAAGCCTCGGTGAACCCTTTGACGGGGGAGGATTCACCATAACGCACTGGATGACAGGTAAGCATCCAAAACTGACGTATCCCCCCTGTGCTACAGACGAAACGTCTAACATAAGATTATTTCGTGGATGTCCGCGTGGGTGTACCCCCGCCCGTCACTACGGCTTCCTTATGCTTTCTCTATCACCCAGTCACCCAGCGTATTCTTTTCGCTGTCGAAGTGGATGCCCACCTTCACTATGGGCAGGCCGCAATGCGCAAAGCGCGCGGGATAATCTTTCAGGTCGATTTGCCGCATGGCGGTTTCCGCGCTCCGGCCCACTTTCAACTCTATTACATATAAGGTGAAAGGTGTCCGTGCCACCACGTCCACCCGTCCCTGCGGAGTGCGCACCTCGATGTCGGCATACGTTCCTAACAGGCTGAACAGGATGTAGAGCACTTGCTGGTAATGTCCCTCGTAATGGGCGTTGTCGGCATAGGGGATGGTGGACAGGAAGGTGCGCATGGCTTGCAGGACTCCGTCCATGTCGTCGCGGTACAGGCATTTGGCCATGGCAATCAATGCGGACGACACCGACAAGGTGTCCGGGGTCAGGAAATAAGGAACAAGGCTCTTCATCAGTCCTAAGCGCACTTCGCGGTTGGGAATGCCCAGGGTGTAGATGCCCAGCCTCTCGTCCCCGCCCTTGATGGTGTAGTAGCCGCTTTGGTAGAGCAGGGGGACAATGCCGGTCAGCCGTTCCGTGGGTGCGTCAAAGTCTTCTTTGGATGCGTCCATCGTGCCTCCCAGCTGGGTGGCGTTCATGCCGGACTTACGCAGCATCTCTATCAGGTAGGCGGGGGTACCGCTTCCGAACCAATAGGAGTCCAGCCTGCCGTCATTGAAGGCGTTGAACAGGCTGTAGGGGTTGTAGATGTCCGGCGAGGGCCAGGTGAAGTGGTAGCCGTCGTAGTTGGCTTTCAGCCTGTCCATCACGTCGTCCTTTGTGGTCTCCAGGCGGGCGGCGAGGGCTTCCAGGTCGGCATCCATCTGGATGCGGATTTCCTCTTCCGTGATGCCGCAAAGGTCGGCATAGTCTTCAAGCATGCTGATGTTCTGTATGTTGTTCAGTTCGCTGAAGATGCTCATCTGGGAGAACTTCGTGATGCCTGTCAGGAAGACGAAGCGCAGGTGGGGGTCGCAAGCCTTCAGGGGGCTGTAGAAGTTGCGCATGACGTTGCGCAGCACGGGCAGGTCGCGGTCCTCGTGCATCACGTCCAGCAGCGGGGCGTCGTACTCGTCGATGAGCACCACCGCCTGGCGACCGTATTTCCGGTGCGCCCCGGTAATCAGGTTCGTGAGCCGGATGTTGGCATCCGCGGAATCATAGGGGGGAATCCCCAAGTCCTCTTCGTTGCGCTGCAGCTGGTAAAGCAGATAGTTTTCCAACGCCTCCTTGTCCATGTGCTTGCCCAGGCTCATGTCGAAGTGCAACACCGGATAGGATGCCCATTCCGCCTCCAACTGTTCCATGGCAAGTCCCCGGAACAATTCCTTCCGCCCCTCGAAATAGGCCTGCAGCGTACTGACCAGCAGCGACTTTCCGAAACGGCGCGGACGGCTCAGGAACATATATTTGGACGCGGAATGCGTCATGCGATAGACGTGTTCCGTCTTGTCGATATACAGATAGCCCTTGTTCCTGAGTTCGGAGAAGGTCTGAATCCCCACGGGATAAAGTTTCAATGCCTGCCGGTCCATGCGATTTGCACCTTTTGTGAATTTGCCATTACGTTACAAAAGTAATAAATAAATCCTTTTGTGACAAGGGATGACATCTTTGAGCATCGTTTACCGTGGATTCCCATTGCGGCTTTCCCTCACTCCCGGTTTGTGAGATATCCCGCATACCATTCCGCGAACTTCCTCAGCCCTTCCCGCAACGGGGTGGCGGGCTTGAATCCGAAATCTTCTTCCAGCGGGGTGGTGTCGGCATAGGTCACCGGCACGTCGCCCGGCTGCATCGGCACCAGTTCCTTGTGTGCCTCGAAGTCGTAATCCGGAGGGAGGACACCGGCGCGGAGCAGTTCTTCCTGCAGGATGGTCACGAAATCCAGGAGGTTTTCGGGGTGGTTGTTCCCGATGTTGTACACCTTGTAGGGCGGCACGGGAAGCCCGTCCTCGCCGTTCCGGCGTTCCGGCGCATGCTGCATCACCCGCACGACTCCTTCCACGATGTCGTCAATGTAGGTGAAATCGCGTTGGCAGTGGCCATAGTTGAAGATCTTGATAGTCTCGCCCCGCACCAGTTTGTCCGTGAAGCCAAAATAGGCCATGTCCGGACGGCCTGCAGGGCCATACACCGTGAAGAAACGCAGGCCGGTGCTGGGGATGTTGTAGAGTTTGGCGTAGGCGTGCGCCATCAGCTCGTTGCTTTTCTTGGTGGCGGCGTAGAGGCTGACGGGGTTGTCCACCTTGTCGTCGGTGCTGTATGGCACTTTTTTATTGCTGCCATACACGCTGCTGCTGCTGGCATACACCAGATGTTCCACGCCAGCTTGCCCCCCGTCATAGCTATGCCGGCAGGCTTCCAGAATATTATAGAAGCCCACCAGGTTGGAAGCCACGTAGGCATCCGGATGGCTGATGCTGTAACGCACACCGGCCTGTGCGGCCAGATTGACCACGATTTGCGGCCGGTAAGCCTGAAACAGATGATCCACCGTGGCCTTGTCCGCGATGTCACCCCGGACAAAGGCGAACGCCTCTTGCCCGGCAAGTTCCTTCAACCGCTCTTCCTTCAACCGGACATCGTAGTAGTCGTTCAGGTTGTCGATGCCCACTACCTTGACGCCCGCAGCGTCTTCCAACAGCCTCTTGGCCAAATTGGAGCCGATAAACCCGGCCGCTCCTGTGACCAGCACGGTCTTGCCGGCCAGCGAAACATTTCTATCCAACATGTCTGTCTCTCCTCCTCTTGGTCAGTCTCTTCTGAAGATATCCCTTGTGTAAACTTTTTCTTTCACGTCGTCCAGGCAGGCGTCATAACGGTTGGCGATGATGGCCTGGCTCTGTGCCTTGAAAGCGGCCAGGTCGTTCACCACCTTGCTGCCGAAGAACGAAGCGCCCTCTTCCAGCGTGGGCTCGTAGATGATGACCTTCGCGCCTTTGGCTTTCACCCGTTTCATCACGCCTTGTATGCTCGACTGGCGGAAATTGTCGCTGTTCGACTTCATCGTCAGGCGATACACCCCGATGGTCACCTCGTGTTCCCTTTGTTCGTCCCACTTGCTATTGGCCGTATAATAGCCCGCCATCTGCAGCACCCGGTCGGCGATGAAGTCCTTGCGGGTGCGGTTGCTCTCCACGATGGCCTGGATGAGGTTTTCCGGCACGTCGGCATAGTTCGCCAGCAGTTGCTTGGTGTCCTTGGGCAGGCAGTAGCCGCCATAGCCGAACGAGGGGTTGTTGTAGTGCGTGCCGATGCGTGGGTCGAGGCACACGCCGTTGATGATGGCCTGCGTGTCCAGCCCCTTCATCTCGGCATAGGTGTCCAGCTCGTTGAAGTAGGAGACGCGCAGGGCGAGGTAGGTGTTGGCGAAGAGCTTCACGGCCTCGGCCTCGGTCAGGCCCATGAACAGCGTGTCGATGTTTTCCTTGACGGCCCCTTCCTGCAACAGTGCGGCGAAGGTGCGGGCGGCCTCGTCCAGCCGCGCGTCGCCTTCGGGGCGCCCCACGATGATGCGGCTCGGATAGAGGTTGTCATAGAGTGCCTTGCTCTCGCGCAGGAACTCCGGCGAGAAGATCACGTTCTCCGTATCCAGCTTCTTGCGGACGCTTTCGGTATAACCCACGGGGATGGTGCTCTTGATGACCATGATGGCCTGCGGGTTGACCCTCTTCACCAGTTCGATGACCTCTTCCACATGGCTCGTGTCGAAATAGTTTTTCACCGGGTCGTAGTTCGTCGGCGCGGCAATCACCACGAAGTCCGCGTCGGCATAGGCCTTCTCCCCGTCGAGCGTGGCGGTCAGGCGCAGCGGCTTCTCGGCCAGGTATTTCTCGATATAATCATCCTGAATGGGCGACTTCCGCCGGTTGATCAGTTCCACCTTTTCCGGAATCACGTCCACCGCCGTCACCTGATGGTGCTGGCTCAACAATGTGGCAATACTCAGTCCCACGTAGCCCGTACCGGCCACGGCTATCTTTATTTCCTTATCCATGATGATATTGGTTTATGATCCACTACTCTTTTTCCAAGAAGGCACCCGCCGTTTGGTGTCGGCCTGCGGAGAAAGCGGCGAGTGCCTTTCACAATAGGCTCGCAGGTCGTTGAAGCATACTCCGCCCGAAACAAAGAAGCCTCTGGCATCCCCTGGCTCCAGAACTTTCGCCCCCCCTGCTCCCAAAGCAGGGTCGTCAAAGAAGCTGTATGTACTCCGGTTCCACTTCCACGGCTGCCGCCAACAGCATGGGCAGTTCCACCAACAGCCG
>CALUNJ010000036.1 GCA_944321975.1 uncultured Paraprevotella sp. | reverse complement strand
AACCGCCATTTGCCTTTTGCTCCGGAAGCCCTGAAAGCCTATCCCGTGTGGGTGGCGCGCTATGGGGAATACAAGCCCTACGTGCACCTGCTCTATTGGCAACTGTCGCCCGACGGCACGGTGCGGGGCATCCGCGGCGGGGTGGACATCGACGTGTTCAACGGGTCGAAGGCGCAGTTCGAAAGATATTTGCGGACGCAGACGGTCAAGTGAAGGTTTCGTTTTCCTGGTTCATTGGCGGGCTTCCGGATTTTCGGGCAGTCCGAGGACTTGACGCATCCATGCGGCCATGTCGCGCAACACCTGCGGGCTGAAATTCCCCTTGAGCGTCCAATATTCCGAGGGGTCGCCCGTCCGGGCGGGGATGAACAGATGGTTCAGGCCGGCATAGAGCCGGGTGGTCACGCGGCGGTTGCCGCCCTCTTCCGCGCATTTCCGAACCGCCGCGAGGTTTTCCCGGGCCGACACTTGAGTGTCTTTTTCCCCGTTGGCGGCCCATACCGGGCATCTCGTTTGGCGCAGGTCTTCTGAAGGGTCGTGCCGGATGAGGCTGACGATTTCGGGGGTGACGGTATGTTGCAAGATGAGCCGGGCTTCGGATCGCCGCGCTTCTTCCGACACATCGGGAGAGAACAGTTGCGGGAAGTCGCCGGTCTGTTTCCAGAGACGGAGCGAAAGCGGGAGGCTTCGTGCCCGGATCGTGTCGAGCGGAAGAGCTTCGGCCATCAGGTCGTAGAATCGGGCGTAGTCCTTGCGCAGGGCGTCCTGCCGTGCGGGCGTGAGTTTGCGGAGAATCAAGGCTTCGCATTGGGTGGACATGAGCTGGCGTCCGGGCACGGCCATTCCGGCCAGCGACACGACGAAGGCCACGTCGCGGGGGCGGGCGGCGGCGAGATGGAACGCGATGGTGCCGCCCAGGCTGTGTCCCGCCAGTCCGGTTTGTGAGAGCCGGATGTCTTTTCTTCGCAGGAGATAGTCCAAGGCGCATTCCGCGTCAGCTGCGGCAGATTGTAGCGTGGTGGCCTTATACGTTCCTCCGGATTTTCCGACACCCCGGTCGTCCATGCGCAGCACGGCAAATCCCTGGCGCGTCAGATAGTCGGCTATCATGAAGAAGGGGCGGTAGTTCAAGGCCTTCTCGTCCCGGTCGCTTGGTCCGCTTCCGCTGATGAGCAGCACGGCCGGGTGCGGCCCTTCCGTGGCGGGCAGGGTCAGGGTGCCGGCCAGCGCGACGCCGTCTTTTGCCTTTATGGTCACTTCCTCTTCACGGTAAGGAAACGGCGGTTGCGGCGTGCCGGGACGGAACGACGCCGTGTCGCGGGAGGTGCGGCGGAGGGTGAGCGGAAGGGACGCGCCTCCTTGGCTGAACGTGCCCTCGATCACCGAGTCGTTGAGGAAATGTCCTTCGTAATGCATCTGTATCTTGCGGACTTCCAGCGTGACACTGTCTTTGAAAAAGCGCAAAAGGTCTATGGGGATGTCGAAAGCCCCTTGTGCCGGACTGTCCATCGTGGCGGCGGGGACACCGGTCATTTGGTCGAAGTGGAAAACGAGAGGCAGTTCGCCTTGCGGGAGTTTCAGCGAACCTTTGAAATCTCCGGTCTGGGCCGCGAGGGGGACGGCACAGAGCAAGGCGAGCATCAGATTCAGGTGTTTCATCTTTTTTTGACAAAGATAGGGAAAAGCCATTTTACGGGCAAGGTTTTTCCCCGGAAAAGAACTATTTTTGTGGCATGGACGGACTGAATGACTACTATTTTGACGACTTGGACCTGAACTTGCTGAAACGTTTCTTCCGTGAGGAGGGGCGCCCGTGTGTGCTGGCGAAACGCGAGTATTTCGTCCGGCAGGGCGAGCGGGCAAGAGTGGTGGGCTACGTGGACGAAGGCATCTTCCGCCTGACCCGCACGGACGCGGGCGGGAACGAACATGTGGTGGGCTATAGCTTCCGCGACAGTTTCGTGGCGGAGTATTCATCGTGCTTGTGCGGCCGTCCGGCTTTGGCGGACGTGCAGGCTGTGGTGGAGAGCCGCGTCTATGTGGTGCCCTACGAGATGCTTTGCCGTTTTTGGGAACGTTCGCCCGAACATTTGCGCTTGCGGGCAAGGGTGGCCGAGCAGTTGTTTGTCATGGCCTACCGCCGTTTGACGGACAGCTATTGCTGTACGCCGGAAGAACGTTATGTGGATCTGATGCGGCGTTATCCGGCGTTGAAGGAGCATCGTCCGTTGAAAGAAATCGCTTCGTTCATCGGTGTGACTCCCGAAACGGTCAGTGCCATCCGCCGGAAATTGCTCAAGGAAGGAAAATCTTGAAAAAATTCAAGGAAAAAGAAATCCGGGCGGCATAACTTTGCTTGCGGAACAACAAGCAAAATCAAGAATCGGACGATGAAAAGAATCATGATTGTGGGTGCCACTTCGGGCATCGGCGAGGGATTGGCGCGCAGGTATGCGGAGGAAGGACAAGTGAAAGTGGGGATAATGGGACGGCGTGCCGGCCGCTTGAAAGGACTTTGCCGGCTCAGGCCGGAAGTCTTCGAGGCCGAGGTGTGCGACGTGACGGATTTGGAGCGGGTGGAAGCCTCGCTGGAACGGTTGGCTGCCCGCATGGGGGGCTTGGACCTGTTGATCTTGTCCGCCGGGACGGGCGACCTGAATCCGTTGTTGGACTACGGCGTGGAGCGGGCGGCTTTGGAAACAAACGTGCTGGGATGGACTTGTGTGGCGGATTGGGCGGTGCGCCGCTTCGAACGGCAGGGGCGCGGCCATTTGGCCGCCATCACTTCGGCCGGCGGCCTGCGCGGCAGCGGGGCGGCTCCGGCATACAGTGCCACCAAGGCGTTTCAGATGAACTATCTGGAAGGACTGCGGCAACGGTTGCAGGGGAAGAATCTTCCGGTCTGCGTTACCGACCTGCGCCCCGGCTTCGTAGACACGGCCATGGCCAAAGGCGAAGGGCTGTTCTGGGTGGCTTCGGTGGAAGAGGCCTGCCGCCACATCATGCGCGGCATCGCCCGCCGAAAGGACGTGGTCTATGTCACCCGCCGCTGGCGGCTTGTGGCTTGGTTCTACCGCCGCATTCCCGGCTGGCTGTTCAAGCGGATGCAGGGATAAGGGGCTTTTCCGCGTTTTCCCGGCAAGGCGTGTGCCACACGCTTTGCCGGGAAAATCTATTTTACCGATAGATGAATTTTGTGGCGTATGCGCCGCCACGTTCCGTGTAGGCTTTCAACAGGTAGAGACGACCGCTCCGGAGCGTCTTCGGGGCAATCCGGGCACTTCCTTGCTCTTGCGCGGGATGGTTGACGGATTCGATGAGCCTGCCGTCCGTGTTGAGGAAATCCGCGCGGAGAAGCGTGCCCCCGTCAGCCGGCCATTGCAGGCAGACTTGGCCTCCTCCGGCCACAGCTTTGAAGCCGTTGGTGGTCGTGCGGGGGATTCCCTTGATCTTCGTGGCGCGGGTCCACAAATCGATGTCGGCGATGAACTTTTCCCCGTCGAATTCCAGCAGGTGGCCTTTTTCCGTGCCGCACCAGATGTGTCCTTCGTCATCTTCATGCAACACGCCCAGGTTCTGCAGGTTTTCAGCGGTAAACGTCTCAAAAGTCCCGTCGGCCTGGCGTTTCACCAGCTTGCCGTTGGCGGAAGCCAGCCACAATGCACCGTTCCGATCCACCAGCACGTCCCACACCGTCTCCACGGGCAGTGTGCCTTCCGCTTGGCTGTATGTCGTGACGGAAGCATCCGCCAGGTTATAGCAGTGCAGGCCGTGGCGGGTGTCGGTGACGCCCCATACGCACTGGTTCCCTTCGTCCACCGCGATTTTGTGGCAGAGGAATCCTTGCCGCATCGGAAGGTTTTCGTAGTCTTCCATGTGTTCCATGCGGTTGTCCTCCACCTTGCTTAACCCGGTGTTTTCTTCGCTGAGCCAGATTCTGCCCTGGCTGTCGATGTCGATGTCGTAGACGATGCTGTGGGTGGAAGAAAGTTTGTCCCCGCAACTGAAACTGCCCGAAAGGCTTCCGTCGGCGTTCAGTCGGATCAGTTTGGCTGCAGCACCGCACCAGATGTATTCCCCGTCGCCGTCCATGGACATGATATAGTCTCTCGTGGAGAGATGGACATTATAGGTCCATTGTCCGTCCAGTTTCAGGATTCGTGCCCCTTTCCCCCAGGTGCCGATCCAGACGTTGCCGTCGGCTGCGCAGTAGATGCTGCCGATGAATGCGTCCAGTTCGTCCATGCCGGCCTGGTAATAGAGGGAGTCGTTTCCGTTTTTCGTGTCATAGGCCATCAGTTCGCGCAAGGTGCCGACCCAAATCGTGCCGTTGGAACTGTCTATGTTGAAGATGCGTCGGTCGCGGCCGGTTTCCTGGGCTTCCAGCCCAAGGCAGGTAATGCACAGCATAAAAATGAGGGATATCCGTTTCATCATGTCGCTTTTTAGGTTAATGGTCATATCCTCTGTTCCTCGCTCCAAATATAGTCTCTTTTTTTGATATAGGCAACGAATAATTCTTTTTTTTGGGGGGATGGTTGTCGCGAGGTCGGCTTTAAGGAAAATGAGCCATAATCCAGGTAATAAGAAAAGTAAAAAAGATACAAACGTTTTGGCACAGTTTTTTTACCTTTGCACGGAGAAAGCATTGAAAGACAACCGGACAATGTGGAAGAAAAGAACGATGCAAGGATTGGCCGTGTGCATAATATTCGTGGCCGCGCTGGGCTGCGTGGCGGTGTGGTTCCTCCACACGTCGGCTTTCGGGCGCCTGCCGCGGGGCGAGCGGCTGGAGCGCATCAAGCGTTCGCCGCACTACCGCGACGGGGAGTTCCGCAACCTGTCGCCCACGCGGATGATGACTTCCGAGAAAGGCAGGTGGGAGGCCATGTGGGAATTCATTTTCAAAAAGGCTCCCGAGGGATTGCGGCCCGATGCTCCGGTGAAAACCGTGAAGACCGACCTGCATGCGCTGGGGCGGCAGGAAGACTGGCTGGTGTGGTTCGGCCATTCGTCTTATCTGCTCCAGATGGGCGGGCGGCGCGTGTTGGTCGACCCCGTGTTTTGCAGTGCGTCGCCGGTGGCTTTCGTCAATAAGCCCTTCCCGGGCACGGACATCTACCGTCCGGAAGACATGCCGGAGATAGACTATCTGGTCATCACGCACGACCATTGGGACCATCTGGACTACCGCACGGTGACGCGCCTGAAAGACCGGGTGGGACGGGTGGTCTGCCCCTTGGGCGTGGGCGAGCATTTAGAGCGGTGGGGCTTCGACCCGGCCAGGCTTGTGGAGCTGGACTGGCATGAGAAGGCGATGCCGGACAGCGGCTTCGCGGTGCATTGTCTTCCTGCACGCCATTTCTCCGGCCGGGGGTTGCAAGCGAACCGCACGTTGTGGGCTTCGTTCATGCTCGAAGCAGGTGGACGGACGGTGTTTGTGGGCGGCGACAGCGGCTACGGGGCACATTTTGCCGACATCGGGCGCCGTTTCCCAAAGATAGACCTGGCCATATTGGAAAACGGCCAGTATAATGCCGACTGGCGTTATATCCACACGATGCCTAAATACCTGAAGGCAGAGGTCGAGGCCTTGCATCCGCGAAAAGTGCTCACGGTGCATCATTCCAAATACGCCCTGGCGCGTCACCGATGGGAAGAACCGTTGGAAAACGCGCGGAGGCTGGCGGCAGAGGATTCGGCCGATGTGCTGGTGCCCGTGGTCGGCGAGGTGGTGAGATGGGGGGATGAAGGAAATAGAGACTGATTAAAATGATATGCTTATGAAAAGGATTTTTGGAATGTTGGTATGTGCCGTGGCCTGCATGTCGGTGTGGGCTTATGGCGGAAATTCCGCAACGGCGGAGGCAAAAAGTTCCAAGGCAACCCCGGCGAAGGTCTATTTCATAAAAGACATCACTGCGGACAACTTGGTGAAAATCTATGAAGCCCTCGGGCGCAAGGCCGAAGGGAAGGTGGCCGTGAAACTTTCCACTGGCGAGCCCGGCAACAACAACTATCTCAACCCGGCGCTCATCAAGGATCTGGTGCAGAAGGTGGACGGGACCATCGTGGAATGCAACACGGCTTACGGCGGCGGACGTTCCCACACGGAAAGCCACCTGAAGGCGGCCGAGGATCACGGGTTCACGGCCATTGCCCCGGTGGTCATCATGGACGCGGAAGGCGAGGCGGAGTTGCCCGTGGAAAACGGCAAGCACCTGAAGGCCGACTACGTGGGGAAAGATTACCTGAACTATGATTTTACCTTGGTCCTTTCGCACTTCAAGGGACATCCGATGGCCGGATTCGGAGGAGCCATTAAGAACATTTCCATCGGCATCGCTTCCTCTGCCGGAAAGGCTTATATCCATTCCGCCGGAAAGACGAAAGACACCGGCAGGGTTTGGGGGCAACTGCCGGGACAGGGCGATTTCCTTGAGGCCATGGCCGAGGCGGCCAAAGCGGTGGCCGACCATTGCGGGGACAAGATATTGTATATCAGCGTGGCCAACAACCTTTCGGTGGACTGCGACTGCGTGGCCAAACCGGAAGAACCCCGGATGGGCGACATCGGCATCCTCGCGTCTTTGGACCCCGTGGCTTTGGACAAAGCTTGCATTGACCTGGTGCGCGCTTCGGAAGACCATGGCAAGGTGCATCTCATCGAGCGCATCGATTCGCGCCACGGCATGCACATCCTGGACTATGCGGAACAGATCGGGCTGGGAGCACAGGCGTATGAACTGGTGGAACTGAAGTAGGCCGGAAGCAGAATGCCTCGGGGGGGAGCCCCGGAACGTGGGATCCCGGGCCTCCGGCGTGTCAAGAGGGGGGAACGTAATAGAGGTTGTTCTGCTTTATATCCAGATAAACCTTGTGCAGAAAGATGGCTGTTTTTCAACCCTGGAAACGAAAGTGAGTAAGATGACTTTAAACGAATTTTTGCAGCATGTGGAGGCCGGAAAGCCTCTTTGTGGAGAAGAAATCGCCCGTTTCATGGACGAAATGAGCGATGAGGCCCGCCGGGTCACTTTTGAATTGAACAGTGCATATCACACGCCGGACGAAGTGCGGAGCCTGCTTTCCAGGCTTTTTGGGAAGCCGGTGCCGCCTACTTTGCGCGTGTTTCCGCCGCTGTATGCCGATTTCGGGAAAAACATCACGGTGGGCGAGCATGTGTTTATCAACGATTGTTGCCATTTTCAGGATCATGGCGGCGTGACGATCGGCGACGGTTGCCAGATAGGGCATAATGTGGTGTTTGCCACGCTCAACCACGGGATGGCGCCTGAAGACCGGAAAACGACCTACCCGGCTCCCATCGTGTTGAAAGAGAATGTGTGGGTGGGATCCAATTCCACCATCCTTTCCGGCGTGACGGTTGGGGAGAACGCCGTGGTCGCCGCGGGAGCGGTGGTGACGAAGGACGTGCCGGCCAATGCTGTGGTCGGCGGGGTGCCGGCGAGGCTGATTCGCCACATCGCGTCCTGACCCCGTAATACGGGCCGGGAAATCCGTGTTTCGACAGGGGCGGCCCCGGGCGGTATGGCCTTTTTGTGGAGTTATTCATCATAGACGGCGGGACTCGTTTTTCAAGGCGGTTCCGCCGTTTGTGGTTCAGTTCAGTGGGATTTTGTATCTGTTGGGGGATTCCCCGGTGGACTTCTTGAACAGGAGGCTGAACCCTTGCACATTGGCAAATCCAAGCGCCCGGGCCACTCCTTTTGCCGTGTGGCTCTTGTCCTTGAGCATTTTCTTGCCCGCTTCCAGCCTCATGCCCAGGAAGTATTCGTGTCGGTTTTCCCGGTCTCAAATCTCAGCATGTCTTTGAAATATTGGGTGGAAAGCCCCAGTCTTCCGGCGCAGCCCCTTTGTTTACGCATTGTTTACGCAGAAAAAGAAAAAAGCACTTGCGATTTCTCGTAAGTGCTTGCTGTTCTTCGTGGACCAGCCAGGGCTTGAACCTGGGACCTCCAGATTATGAGTCTGTTGCTCTAACCAACTGAGCTACAAGTCCAATTTGTTGTCGGTTTTAAAATGACGTTGCAAAAGTAGTACGTTTTTTCGAGATATGCAAACAAAAGTTATTAAATTTGTTGGTGAGATGTGAAAGTATTACTTTTGTGCTTCCTATGATTGTGGATATGCTTTTTGTTATTGGAAGAATAAATGAAATTAAGAATCGATAGATGAAAGCAAAGGAAAATGAACTGTGGGAAGCCGGATTGAACGACCGGCAGGTGGAGGAAAGCCGTGCAAAACACGGAAGCAACGAATTGACTCCGCCTAAACGACCGTCCATGTGGAAACTTTATTTGGAAAAGTTCCAGGATCCCGTGATACGCATATTGCTTGTCGCGGCATTGTTGTCATTCGTGGTGGCTTTTGTGGAAGGTGAGTTTGCCGAAACTATCGGTATCGTTTGCGCCATTCTGTTGGCCACGGGAATTGGCTTTTATTTCGAATATGACGCAGCGCGGAAGTTTGATGTACTGAATGCGCTGGGCAGCGAGGCGATGGTCAAGGTGGTGCGTAACGGGCAGGTATGCGAAGTGGCGCGCAAGGAACTGGTCGTGGGGGATGTGATTCTGCTGGAAACAGGGGACGAGATTCCCGCCGACGCGGAATTGCTGAAGTCGGAAAGCCTGCAGGTGAATGAGTCCAACCTGACGGGCGAACCGGTTACCCGCAAGAGTGCAGACAAGGCTGATTTCGATGAGAATGCGCCTTATGCCACAAACCGGCTGATGCGAAGCACAACGATAGTGGAGGGCAGTGCCACTGCACGGGTCGTGGCGGTAGGCGATCATACGGAAATCGGCAAGGTGGCCCGCGAAGCTACGGTGCTGACGGGGGAAAAGACCCCCTTGAACAAGCAACTCGACCGTTTGGCCGGTTTCATCAGCAAGATCGGTTACACAGTGGCCTTCCTGACATTTACGATATTCACGGTGCATGGACTGATGGAATATGTGCCCACGGTGACGACATGGGGAAGCCGGGAATACCTGCATGTGTTCCGGTTGGTGCTTGAAAACTTCATGATGGCCGTGACGTTGATTGTCATGGCCGTGCCAGAAGGATTGCCTATGGCCGTGACGTTGAGTCTGGCTTTAAATATGCGCCGCATGCTGAAGACGAACAATTTGGTGCGCAAGATGCATGCTTGTGAGACGATGGGAGCCATTACGGTCATTTGTACGGACAAAACCGGGACGCTGACGCAAAACCGCATGACAGTCTCACAAATGTTGATGAAAGATGAGCATGCAGATTTGTTGAGTGAGGCGATAGCCTGCAACACGACGGCTTTCCTGAATGAGGCGCGCACGGAAGGTTTGGGGAATCCCACGGAAGTGGCGTTGTTGCTTTGGATGCAAGGGCGCGGGGCAGACTACATGGCGCTTCGCGAGCGAGCCGGGGAGATTGCCCGTTTGCCGTTTTCTTCCGAGCGGAAATACATGGCTACGATTGTGGATTCAGCCGTACTGAAACGGCGGGTCATTTATGTGAAGGGCGCTCCCGAAATCGTGTTAGGGCTTTGCAAGGGTCTGACGGATGAACAAGTCGCGGCCTATCAGGCGCAGTTGAAAGAATGGCAGATGCGTGCGCAGCGCACGCTGTTGATGGCTTACAAGGAGGTGGCAGCCGGCGAAGAGGACTGCGCGGATTTGGTGCAGGCCGGTGGACTGACCTTAGCCGGGTTGGCTGCCATCAGTGATCCTGTGCGTCCGGAAGTCCCACACGCCGTGGAGAATTGCTTGAAAGCGGGTGTACAAATAAAGGTGGTCACGGGAGACAGCACGGGAACCGCTGTGGAGATTGCCCGGCAGATCGGGCTTTGGAAACCTTCTGATGATGACCGGAATTGCATGAAGGGGGTCGAATTCGCAGCTTTGAGCGACGAAGAGGCTTTGAAACGCATTAAGGACTTGAAGGTGATGAGCCGTGCCCGTCCGTTAGACAAGCAGCGCCTGGTGAAGCTGTTGCAAAGCCAGGGCGAAGTGGTGGCCGTCACGGGGGACGGCACCAACGATGCACCGGCTTTGAATTTCGCGCAGGTGGGCCTGTCGATGGGTTCCGGCACATCTGTAGCCAAGGAAGCCAGCGACATCACCTTGCTCGACGATTCTTTCCGCAGCATAGTGACGGCTGTGATGTGGGGGCGTTCGCTATATAAGAACATCCAGCGTTTTGTCATGTTCCAGCTGACAATCAATTTCACCGCACTGCTGGTGGTGCTTATCGGGGCTTTTTCCGGTACGGCGTTGCCCCTCACGGTGACCCAGATGTTGTGGGTCAACATCATCATGGACACGTTTGCCGCTTTGGCGTTGGCCTCTTTGCCGGCCGACCCGAAAGTGATGAACGAGAAGCCCCGTCCCGTAAGCCAGTTTATCATCACCCGGCCGATATGGACTTCCATTGTGGGCTATGGCACGGTGTTCGTGCTGGTGCTGCTGGCCATGCTTTGGTTTCCGCAGTATGTACCCGGAGAAGGAACTTACGAGCTGACGATATTCTTCACGTTCTTTGTGTTGCTGCAATTCTGGAACCTGTTGAATGCAAAAACCTTCTCCACGACGGATTCGGCTTTTCGCGGGCTTGGCAAATGTACCGGCGTGCTCACGGTGCTGGCGTTAATCTTGTTGGGACAATGGCTGATCGTGCAATTTGGCGGAGCGGTGTTCCGCACTGTGCCCTTGTCGTTGCAGGACTGGGGCCTTGTGCTGGGAATGACTTCCATGGTGCTTTGGATCGGTGAAATCGGACGGTTGTTCAAGCGTTTGATGCGAGTAAAAAAGGCATGAGATGGGGGTGCGCAACGTAATCTTTGACTTCGGAGGCATTATCGTCGACTTGGACAAACAGGCGGCGATAGATGCCTTCGCGCGTTTGGGCCTTGACGTCCGGGCTTATGTGGATGATTATGTGCAGGGCGGCTTGTTCGCCGCCATGGAGACGGGGCGGATGTCACCTGCGGAATTTGGTGCCGAAGTGCGCGCCCTGATGGGGCATGAGGTGCCCGATGACGCTATTTTTCAGGCATGGGACAGCATGCTGACGCGCATTCCTTTACAGAGGCTGCAATATATACGGACACTGCGGGCACGATGCCACACCTATATGCTGAGCAACACGAATGCCCTCCATTGGGATTATTCTCGTCGCGTGTTGTTGGCGGACGCGGGTTTGCGCATGGAAGATTGTTTCGACCGCATTTTCCTTTCCTACGAGTTGCATCTGGCCAAACCCGACCCGGCAGTGTTCGAACGGGTGATGAGGGAGGCCGGCCTGCGGGCAGGAGAGACTTTGTTCGTAGACGACTCCAAGGAAAACTGCCGCGTAGCCGCTTCGTTGGGCTTGCAGGTGTTTCATTCCTGCCGAGCGGAGGACTGGATGGTTGTTTTAGATGAGGAGTTGAGCAAATGAGATTTCTGACTTTAGCGGATGAGTTGCCGTATGCAAGCTGTGTGGCCACGATTGGTTTTTTTGACGGAGTCCACCGCGGCCATCAGTTTTTGATACATCAAGTAATGCGATGTGCGGCGGAGCGTGGATTGGCCTCGTTGCTGGTCACTTTCCGCAGGCATCCCCGCCAAGTGATGCAGGCAGCTTATCAGCCACAACTCTTATCCACCTTCGAAGAAAAATGCAGTTTGTTGTCTGCCACAGGTGCGGATTGCTGTGCCACGCTGGATTTCAGCCGTGAGTTGGCGGCGATGTCTGCCCGGCAGTTCATGGAAGAAGTCCTGAAGGACCGGTTGTCCGTGCGTGTTTTGGTCATTGGCTATGACCACCGTTTCGGGCATGACCGCACGGCAGGTTTTGCAGATTATGTGAACTATGGCCGTGAGCTCGGGATGGAAGTCCTGCATGCAGAGCCGTTTTCCCTTGGAGGCGTGAATGTGAGCTCTTCGGTGGTGAGGGCTTGCTTGCGTGAAGGGGAAGTGGGAATGGCTACCCGTTGTTTGGGACGGCCTTATGCTTTGTCTGGCGTGGTGGTGAATGGTTTCCACGAAGGACATGGATTAGGCTATCCCACTGCGAACCTGCAACCGGATGACGCCTGCAAACTCGTGCCGAAGGGCGGAGTGTATGCGGTTTGGGCCAGTGGACACATGGACGAAAGAAGACAACGGGGGCTTGGAATGTTGAATATCGGCACCCGCCCGACCCTGGACAATGGAGATGTCCAAAGTATTGAAGTGCATTTGCTGGATTTCCAAGGCGATTTGTATGGCCGCCGTTTGACGTTGGAGTTCGTCAGCCGCCTGCGTGATGAGCGGAAATTCAGGAACAAGGGTGAACTCACTCACCAATTGCGGATGGACGAGCAGGCCGTGCGGGAACTTTTGTCTGAACATTAACTTAATTCGAAGGAGTTTGCGATGAAACGTACGATTTGCCTGGTTTTGATTTTTTTGGTGGCACAGCTGCTTTCTTCTTTGGTCGTATTGTTTTTCTTCAATCTTCCGGGTTTGTTGCAAGAAGGGTGTTTGGAGATGGATGTGCTGGCAACGTCTCCGGCAGCGGTAAGCATCGCATTGTGGCTGAACGCCATCATGGTCTGGACGGCGATGACCCTGTTGAGATGGACCGACCGGAAGAGTTTCCGCTTGATGGGATATGGGGGAAAAGTTTATGGCGCGGTTCTTTTCGGGATGCTGCCGGTGATTTTTTTGGTGAACCTGCTGGTGGAATCGTTTACGTTGGAGGATCTCAACGAATTGCTTTTCAATAAATTGGTTCATCACCCCTTGGGCGTGCTGGCACTTGTTGCCATGGGGCCTTTCACGGAAGAACTGGTGTTCCGCATGGGCATACAGCGCCATCTTATGCGACATCGGATGCATCCGTGGGTGGCCATTGCGGTGGCTTCTGTGGTATTCGGCGTGGTGCATGGCAATCCGGCACAAATCCCCGGCGCGGTGCTTTTCGGCCTGGTTTTGGGGTGGCTGTATTGGCGGTCCGGCACGATATGGATGCCGATAGCGGCCCATGCGTTTAATAATTTCGTGGGTGTCGCCATGATTTGGTGGACGGGCGCCGATTCTACCTTGTGCGAGTTGTGCGGCGGTCCGGTTGTGGCAGCGTGTGTGGCACTCCTGGCCGCGGCATGCGTCTATGCCGTCTACCGTTATCTGGATGTCTGCTTGCCTGTCCGCCCCTCATCGTTTGCCGGGAAAGAGAAGAATGATGCCTAAGACCTCTTTGCCCAACCGCTTTTTCTGGCCGGGAGAAGGCTTACGGAAGCCATTCGGACGAAGTGGCACCATATATAAGAAAGGGTGAACCCGGCACAATGGAGCCGAGTCCGCCCGGTTCTGTTTTCACCGTTCTTTTCCTATGGGACAATGACCTTTTTCTTGTGCCGACGCCCGTTTTCTGCCGTAAGGCAAACCACGTAGAAACCTTGCGCCAGGAAGGAGTACTCTTCCGTCTTCAACTTCTGCTCTTTTTTGCATGGGCTTCTATCCGTGAAAGGTCTCAAATAATGGATTCACGGACATTTGGGACAAAGGGAACCAAGCGGGAACAAAACAGGGGGCAGTCCAGGGATATGGAATGACTTGAAGGCTATCCGAAAAATCCGGTCAGCCTTTGTCTTTCAGATTGGCAACAGCCGCCATCGGCCACCGCGCAACCCCGCCACCGCATCCCCCCTTGCAGGCCCGGCAAAGGACAATATTGTCTCACTCCAAAGGAATGACATACTCCACTTATAGCCAGAAAGATAGATTTTTTCAGAAGGAACGCGGGTTTTCTTCAGGCGATTCACATTTTTTTCTCAAGCGATTCGTCGTTTTTTCTCAAGCGGGAAATTTGCATTCCTCTTGAGGGCGATTTTGTCCTATCCCGGCATGCGGCTTCTCCCCATCGCGAGGTGGCAGGAATCTCTTCCGGGCCAGCATCGCCAAAGCCGTGAGGACGCAGCAAGGCCATTCCCCAAGGAAGCGGCGCCGGCGCTTGTTGCCAAAGTAAAAAAGACCACCCCCTTTTGCTGCGGACAGGCCATGTGTCCGTAGCAGGATCCTTGCATCTATCCGTCATGTCTTTCATACTTCCCATTGGGCAGCGAACAGATGAATCGGGAATTTGGCACCTGTAGCCCGGAGGATTACGCCGGTGGTTACCATCATGCCTTTGAAACGCCCGGTTAGGGAACCATTCTCCTGCCGCATTTTAACTGCTTAACTTTAAGGTTCACTTTTTTCCGGATTTAAGCGGCTATTCCGCGATTTTTTCTTATTTTTGGGCATAAATAAAAAGAAACAGCCTATGGAACCTTACGAACAACAGACCTGAAAGTAAAAAGCGTCAGCTACATCCTTGCTTTCCGGGGATTCGGAAATCGGGAAAATCGGACAGGCGGACATGCGTAAGAGTTGATATTCAAGCCTGTGGGCCGGGGAATTATCCGATGTGTGTGTGTGCGTACGGTTATTCTCCATTCCGACAGAAAGCGGAGACGAAGCTACAAGTCCACCCTTTTTATGGTCTCAACCCGCTTTTTGGACTATTTTGGAACAAATTCAACCCATCACAATTAAAAGGAAAAACACCATGAAGACATTGCGTTATATCGGCATGGCCATTTTTGCCGTCATCTTGAATGTCCATTTCATCGCTTGCTCTGACGACGATGAAGACGAACCGCAAACCACCCCTGCGACCTTGGCGGGTACGACTTGGAAAATTATCACTTCTGACGAAGAAGGCATGGAAGGCGTGACCTATACCTTCCACGAAGACATGACGGTCACAGTCAACCCGCCCAGATGGTCAGATATCACCTATTCGGTCAACGGAAACAGCTTGAGAATCATCTTTTACGAAAGCGCTTATACAGAGGGTGAGCTCTCTATCAACGGCAATTCCGCACTCTACCAATACCAATGGTTTGAAATGGACGGAACGCCGGAAGAAAGCGGCATGCAACACAGCATGACCTTGCAGAAACAATAGTGGAAATATCTCCTCAAGGGACAACGGCACGCATGCCAGCCTTGCATGCGTGCCGTTTCTGTCGGACGGCCCGTTTTTCCGGCATTCCGGCGAAGCCCAGCCGCCAAAGGCCGGAAGGGGACAAAAATCCAGCCGTCCGGACACGGTTTAACCGAAATAATCCGTAACTTTGCCAAACAAACCACCACCTTATGCCTCAACTCTACGCAAAAAGAATATGGTGTACGGCCTGGGCCGCCGCCTTTGCCACGCTTGCCCTGCACGCCCAAAAAAGCCCTGCGGCACAAGCCATGGAACGGTCGGGATTCGTGGATATCCGCGAAGTGGATTCCACCATCCAAGTCAGCCTGATGTACGCGCAGGCGGACAACTTCACAGGCAAAGTGCTCTACAACGACCTCCGCGAGGCCTACCTGCACCCCAAAGCCGCGCAAGCTCTGGCCAAGGCGCAACACCTCCTGAAGACATCACACCCGGAATTGAGCCTGAAAGTGTTTGACGCCGCGCGCCCGATGCACATCCAACAAAAAATGTGGGACACAGTGGCTGGTACGCCCAAAAACATCTACGTGAGCAATCCGAAAAACGGCGGAGGCCTGCACAACTATGGCATGGCCGTGGACGTGACCCTCTGCGACGCCAAAGGCGACACGCTCCCCATGGGGACGAAAATAGACCACTTGGGCAAAGAAGCACACATCGACCAGGAAGCCGGCATGGTGAAACGAGGACAACTCAGCCACCAGGCACTGCGGAACCGCCAACTGTTGCGGTCCGTCATGCGGCAAGCCGGATTCAAAGCCCTGCGCACAGAATGGTGGCACTTCAATTTCATCACCCGCGCCCAAGCCAAAGCACATTACAAGCCAATCCCATGACCGGCGAACTTCCCAACGACGCGACACGCGACTTCATCCTCGCCCACCGGAAAGAAGACGTGCGGAGCCTGGCCCTGAAGCATGCGGCAGGCAACGTGGACCTGCGCATGGCCCTGCAGCAAATCGAGGGCTGGCAGGCCGCCGCGCGGAAACTGCCCTCATGGGCAGCCACAGCCGGGATTCTGTATCCTCCCCGCCTATCCATGGAACAATGTTCGTCCGAAGCCACTGCAAGATACAAGCAAAGCGTCGTGCGGCGCTGGATGGACAAGCCCGTCCGCCACGCCTCCACGACACTGGCCGACCTGACCGGCGGGTTCGGCATCGACTTCAGTTTTCTCGCCCCGTTGTTCGACCGCGCCATCTACATGGAGCGTCAACCTTGCTTGTGCCGCATTGCGGGCCACAATTTCCGGTTACTGGGGCTAAAGCATGCAGAAATCCTCGAGACAGACTCCGCCCTCCGTCCCGAAACATGGCCGGAAATGGACTGTTGCTTCGCCGACCCCGCCCGGCGGGACAAGGCCGGGCGCAAGACCGTGGCCCTCGAAGACTGCGAACCAGACCTGGGAAGCCTCCAAAAGGCCATCCGGGACAAGGCAGATTTCTGCATGGCCAAACTATCGCCGATGTTGGACATCCCGACGGCCCTGCGCACCCTGGCACACACCGCCGAGGTGCATGCCGTCAGCGTGCAGGGGGAATGCAAGGAACTCCTGTGGGTCATCACCCGCGAAACGCCACGGGATGTCACGTTCCATTGCGTCAACCTCGGCACGGCCGACCCCGACTTCGTTTTCAGAAAGGAAGAAGAAGCCGCCGCCACTTGCTTGCATGCCGCCCGGCCGGGAAAGTATCTCTATGAGCCCAACCCATCGGTCATGAAATGCGGCGGATTCCGCTGCGTCGCATCCCGCTACGGCCTGCTCAAGCTCCACCCCAACACCCATCTCTACACCTCGGACACGCTCCACGCGGAATTTCCCGGACGGGTCTTCACCGTGGAAACCTGCACACACTTCAACAAAAAAGAGCTAAAAACCCTCCTGCAAGACCTGCCACAAGCCAACCTGACCGTGCGCAACTTCCCGGAAACGGTGGAGCGTCTGCGCAAACGCCTCAAATTGAAAGAAGGCGGCGAGGCCTACCTCTTTGCCACCACATTGGCAGACGGGGGTCATGTGCTCCTCCGTTGCCGGAAAGCAGACAAACACCCTCATAAAGACATATCCCCACCGCCGCAGCAAAGCCCCTGCCATTAAAAGCCGAAGGAGGGGGAAGTCCCCGTGTCACACGCCACAGTCCTCCCCTGCCATCGTCAAAAAAGACTGTTTTTTCCATTTCACACGATAACGCTTTCTTCCGTCCGGAACTTCTTGGTCGTCACGGGTTCTTTCTTCACGCCTTCGCCCGTCATCACCACAATAGCCGCCCGGTTCTTCTCGTTATCCGCGAATGGTTGCACAGTGTCCCCTTTCCATTCCGGAACAATCAATGTGCGGCCCACTCCGGCAGCCACGAAAGCTGCCACTACCTTCTCGGCGCGTTCCTTGGAATATCGCATGTTCAACGAAGGAGTGCCGGCCTCGTCGCCGGCATATCCCGCCACATGCACCTTGCAGCTTTCATTTTCTCTGTTGCCCGGATTCCCTCGTAAGCCGGCAAACAGTCCCCCGCAGCCCATGCCGCGGCCATAAACAATAAAGCCCTTTCCAACATAAAAAAACAAAAATTTCAAATTGCGAAATCAAGCACAATAAGACATTTGTGTAATTTCCTCCGTCTTTTTTCACGCTTCCGCCTTTTTTCATTTGCTTTCCGAAAAAACCTATGGCAAAAGGAATTAAAAATCCAAATAAAACCGTAACTTTGCAAGTCTAAACACAAACTTCCGACACCATGTCAGACATCATCATCAAAAAGGTTTCCAACAAGAGGGAGTTAAAGGCATTCATCCGCTTCAACTATGAGCTTTATAAAGACTGCCCTTACGCCGTGCCCGACTTTTTGGAAGACACGCTTGACACGTTCAATCCCCGCAAAAACGCCGCATTCGACTTCTGCGAAGCCGACTTCTTCCTGGCCTTGAAGGACGGACAGACCGTAGGGCGCGTAGCTGCCATTGTCAACCACAAAGCCAACCAGACGTGGGACACGAAAAACGCCCGCTTCGGATGGATAGATTTCGTGGACGACCCGGAAGTAAGCCAGGCCTTGCTCCGCACGGCCGAAGACTGGGGACGCGCCCACGGGTGCGACAAGCTCACAGGGCCGCTCGGCTTCACCGACATGGACCCCGAAGGCATGCTCACAGACGGCTACGACCAACTAAGCACCATGTCCACCACATACAACTACCCCTACTATCCGCAACACATGGAACGGCTGGGCTACACCAAAGAGGTAGACTGGGTGGAACGCAAGATTCTCACGCCCAAGACCGACCGGCCTGCGCACATGGACAAATACTTCCGCGTGGCCGAGATGAGCGCCAAGCGCTATGGCCTGCGCATCCGCAAATTCAAGAACGCACGCGAAATCCGCGAGGGGAAATGGGCGCAAAAACTCTTCGACGTGGTCAACAAAGCCTATGCCCCGCTCTACGGATATTCGGAAATGACCCCACGGCAAATCGACCAATACGTGCGCGAATACATGCCATTCCTGGACATGAGGCTGGTGACCGCCGTGGAAGAAGAAGCCACCGGACGCGTCGTGGCCATGGGGGTAGGCATGCCCTCGCTCTCGCGCGCCCTGCAAAAGGCCAAAAGCAAACTCTTCCCCTTCGGGTGGTGGCATTTGGCCAAAGCCCTCTACTTCAAGCATGCCGACATCGTTGACCTGCTTTTGGTGGCCGTTTTGCCGGAATTCCAGAACAAAGGCGTGAACGCCCTGCTCTTCGCCGACCTCATTCCCGTGTGCCAACAAATGGGCTTCAAGTTCGGAGAAACCCATCCACAGCTGGAGACCAATGAAAAGAGCCAAGGACAATGGGCCTATTTGGACGCAGAAATCCACAAACGGCGCCGTTGCTGGCAAAAAGCACTTTGAGAGACAGAGACAAGGATACACACATGGACGACAAGACAACCACGAACACGATCACAGAAATGCCCGCAGAGCACACCGGATCGACGGAAACGGCACAATACACGGAAGACAACATCCTGCACCTCTCGGACATGGAGCACATCCGCACACGTCCCGGCATGTACATCGGGAAACTGGGCGACGGCTCCCACGCCGAGGACGGCATCTATGTGCTTCTGAAAGAAACCATCGACAACAGCATCGATGAATTCAAGATGGGGGCGGGGAAGCGCATCGAAGTCTCGCTCTCGCCAGAAGGCGAGGTCATGGTGCGCGACTACGGGCGCGGCATTCCCTTGGGCAAACTGGCCGAGGCCGTGAGCATGCTCAACACAGGGGGGAAGTATGATTCCAAGGCTTTCAAAAAGAGCGTGGGGCTGAACGGCGTGGGCATCAAGGCCGTAAACGCATTAAGCCTGCATTTTGAAGTGGAAAGCCGCCGCGATGGCCAAATGCGCCACCTGACTTTCGAACGGGGCGAACTGTGTGAGGACACCGAGGGAAATACAGACGAAGAAAACGGCACCACCGTGCGTTTCACACCCGATCCCGCCTTGTTCCGCGGCTATGCCTTCCGCGCAGACACCGTAGAGACCATGCTGCGCAACTACACTTACCTGAACACAGGACTGGCCATCGTGTTCAACGGAAGACGCATCGCCTCAAGGGGCGGATTGGAAGACCTGCTCACCGACAACATGACCGGCGAAGGCCTTTACCCCATCGTGCACCTCAAAGGAGAAGACATCGAAATCGCGTTCACCCACACGGCACAATACGGCGAGGAGTATTACTCCTTCGTCAACGGGCAACACACCACACAGGGCGGCACCCACCAAAGCGCCTTCAAAAAGCACTTTGCAGAGACCGTCAAAGACTTTTCGGGCAAGAACCTCGACTTCGGCGATATCCGCAACGGGCTGGTGGCCGCCATCGCCATCGACATAGAGGAACCCCTGTTCGAAAGCCAGACCAAAATCAAACTCGGATCGCTTACCACCGTGCCCGACGGCGGCGTGAGCATCGACAAGTTCGTGGGCGACTTCGTGAAAGAACAAGTGGACAACTACCTGCACCGCCACCCTGACACGGCCGAAGCCATGCTCCAAAAAATAGCCGAAAGCGAACGCGAGCGGAAAGCCATCGCCGGCGTGACGAAACTGGCCCGCGAACGGGCCAAGAAGGCCAACCTGCACAACCGCAAGCTGCGCGACTGCCGCGTACATCTAAACGACACCAAAGGTGGGGATTTGAAGGAAGAAAGCAGCCTTTTCATCACCGAAGGCGACTCTGCCAGCGGCAGCATCACCACAAGCCGCGACGTGGAGACGCAAGCGGTGTTCAGCCTGCGCGGCAAACCGCTCAACTGCTTCGGGCTGACCAAAAAGGTAGTCTACGAGAATGAGGAGTTCAACCTGTTGCAAGCCGCCCTCAACATCGAGGACGGGCTGGACGGACTGCGCTACAACCGCGTCATCGTGGCCACCGATGCCGACGTGGACGGCATGCACATCCGCCTGCTTATGGTCACCTTTTTCCTCCAGTTCTTCCCCGACCTCATCAAGAAAGGCCACGTCTATATCCTCCAGACCCCACTCTTCCGCGTGCGCAACCGCCGCACCAAAATGGGCAAAGAAAGGCTGAAAGCCCTGGGCGCGGAAGCCGGAGACGAAAAAACGGACTTCATCACCCGTTATTGTTACAGCGAGGAAGAGCGCGTGGCGGCCATCGAGGCACTCGGCCCCGAACCCGAAATCACCCGTTTCAAAGGGTTGGGCGAAATCTCGCCCGAAGAATTCCGCCATTTCATCGGTCCTGACATCCGGCTCGAGCAAGTGACACTCCAAAAAAGCGACCAGGTAAAAGAACTTTTGGAATACTACATGGGAAAGAACACTCCCGAACGCCAGAACTTCATCATTCATAACCTCGTCGTGGAAGAGGACCGTGCCGAAGACGACGGCACGGCCGAAAACGGCGAAGCATGACCCCACACACCTTCTTTATCACGACAAGAGAAAAATGGAAAAAATAGCTATCATGCCCGGCAGTTTCGACCCCTTCACCAAGGGGCACGAATCCCTGCTGAGACGCGGACTCACTCTCTTCGACCGCATCATCGTGGGCGTAGGCATCAACACCAGCAAACGAATGGAACAGACCTGCGCGCAGCGCATCGAAGCCTTGCGTGAACTCTTCGCAGAGAATCCGCGTGTCAGCGTCGAAGGCTACTCCGACCTCACTGTGGACTTCGCCGCGCGCCATGGCGCGCGCTTTATCCTGCGCGGTGTCCGGTCTCTGCGCGACTATGAATATGAAATGAACCTGGCCGACCTCAACCGCCGCCTCACAGGCGTGGAGACGGTCATCCTCTTTACCGAACCGGAATGGGCCTTCATCAGCTCCACGCTGGTCAAGGAACTGCGCCATTTCGGCAAAGACATCACCCCCTATATACCCAAAGGACTCAAATACGAATGAAACACAAAGGCATCCTTCAAAAGGCGGTATTCTTCGCGGCACTCGCCACCGCCCTCCCTGTCGCCGCACAACGCAACGAGAAACTTTCCGACGTGGAGAAGGCTCTGCGCAAACTCTCCATGGCGCAACTGGCCATCAGCAGCCTCTACGTGGACAGCGTGGACGAGAACAAGCTCACCGAAGACGCCATCAACGGCATGCTGTCCGGGCTCGACCCCCACTCGTCCTACACCAACGCCGAACAGACCCGGAAAATGAACGAGCCCCTGCAAGGCAACTTTGACGGCATCGGCGTGCAGTTCAACATGCTCGAAGACACCCTTGTCGTCATCCAGCCCGTGCCCAAAGGGCCATCGGAAAAAGCCGGCATTCTTGCGGGCGACCGCATCGTCAGCGTGAACGACACGGCCATCGCGGGCGTGAAAATGAGCCGCGAAGAGATCATGAGACGACTGCGCGGCCCCAAAGGCACAGAAGTGAACCTCGGCATCGTGCGCCACGGGCAACCGGGAAAAATGGATTTCACCGTGAAGCGCGACAAAATCCCCGTCTCCACCGTAGATGCGGCCTACATGGCCACGCCCCGCATCGGGCTGATCCGCCTCGCCAGCTTCGGCAGCACCAGCCACGAGGAAGTGACGGCCGCCATCCGCAAACTGCGCGAACAAGGCATGCAAGACCTCATCCTCGACCTCCAGCAGAACGGAGGCGGATACCTGGATGCCGCCACAGACATTGCCAGCGAGTTCCTCCCCAAGGGCGACCTCATCGTCTACACCAAAGGGCTGCGCGTGCCACACAACGAATACCACGCCCAAGGCGCGGGGAGTTTCCGCGAAGGGCGCATCATCGTGCTTGTGGATGAATATTCAGCCTCTGCCGCCGAAATCGTCACCGGATCCATACAGGACCAAGACCGCGGGCTCGTCGTGGGCCGCCGCACTTTCGGCAAAGGACTCGTGCAGAAACCGTTCATGCTCCCCGACGGTTCCATGATACGCCTCACCGTGGCCCGCTACTACACCCCCAGCGGGCGCTGCATCCAGAAGCCCTACACGAAAGGCGACAAGCGAGGCTATGACATGGATGTCATAGAACGTTACAACCACGGCGAGCTGACCAACGCCGACAGCATACATTTCCCCGACTCGCTCCGCTTCAAGACCCTGCGCAAGGGACGCACCGTCTATGGCGGGGGAGGCATCATGCCCGACTATTTCATCCCGCTCGACACCGCACGCTACACCCGGTTGCACCGGGAACTCACGGCCAAAGGAGCCATCATCAATGCCGACCTCAAGTTCATAGACAAATACCGCAAGCGGATCCGGCGCGAATATCCCACGTTCGACAAGTTCAGGAAGGAGTTCGACGTGCCAAAGGAACTCGTGGACCTGGTGCTGGCCGAAGGGGAAAAAGCCGGAGTGAAGCCCAAGGACGACGATGAACTGCAGGCCACGTTGCCCGAACTGGAACTGCAGATGAAGGCGCTCATTGCCCGCGACATCTGGGACATGTCCGAATACTTTGCCGTCATATACACGCAGAACCCCTGCGTGCGCAAGGCCATCGAGTTGCTCGAAAAAGAATAGGCCAGGGTGTGGAAACAAGAAAAGAGGGCATGTCTATTTCGACACACCCTCTTTTCTTGTTTCCGCCTCGCTCCATATCCTATCCGGAAACAGCATGTCGGGACAGGACAAAATCGCCCTCAAGAGGAACGCAAATTTCCCGCTTGAGAAAAACCGACGAATCGCCTGAGAAAAAAATGTGAATCGCTTGAGAAAACCCACGCCTTTCAAAATGCTTCCCCCCACTAAGTTTCTACCGCTCCGATATGCCACTGTCGACTTTGACGGGGCACGGCTGATGCCGAGATGGTTAAGGTTCCCGGTGGCTGATTTCAGCCCG
>CALUNJ010000035.1 GCA_944321975.1 uncultured Paraprevotella sp. | reverse complement strand
AGCTTTGGCGGCTGTCGGGGATACCTTGGGAATTAAACTTAAACATAATGCTGCTTAATTTTGATTAGTTACTTAAAAATAAATAACACCTATCATGAAACAGGAACAAAATGAATTTGTGACGATGCTGCGCTACATTACGGTGCGTTGCACGATGATGGTTTTCGCATTTGGGGTTTACCTCTCGCTGGCTTCGTGCGACGAGGAGGACGAAGATCCGGGCGAAGACACCGGCTACGTTGACGGCGGGAACCAAGACGGCGCCGATACCAGCGGCGGAAACCAAGGCGAGATGCAAATTACCGCATCAGACCTCGTCGGCCGCACGTTCTACTGCTACACGTCACGACCCGACGGCCAAGGTAATGTGGACGTGACGGAGTATACCGTGGAGTTCACCACCACCACCGAGTGCCACCTGACCCAGTCGGGCTACGAGTGGGAGTGGTATGGCGGCTGGCAGCAGGAGTTCTTCAACGACGAGGCCACCCGCTCCTACACCGTGTCCGGCAACGTAATCAAGATAGCCCGCTACCCCTTCGGCGGTGGTGGCACACGGGAGCTTATCTACTTGGGTGCCTACCTTTCCGACGGTGGCAGTGAGGTCTGGAACGAAATCTGAAACATTCAATAAATTACAAGTGTTAAACCTTTCTATACAAATCAATAGAAGGGTTGCCTCGCAGTTTTTTTGCGGGGCAACCCTTCCGGCTTTACAGTGTATAAGAAAAGAAAAAACTATCCCACAGAATGGCGGAAAGGCTTAGAAGTGTTTCTCGGGGGAGCCGAACCGTTTCTCAGAAAAGTACCCACTTGCAGGCATCCGCCAGGGACTCCCCGCCGCGCTCTCCCGCAGCCTCGACCCGGTTCTCGCCCTTCTTCAGGGGCACTCCCTTCCACACCCACACATTCTCCGTGCGCACGGGCTGTCCGCAATCGCGCCCGTTCACGGCCAGACGCACCTGCCCGCAGTTGGAGTAGACCTTGACCTCGGCCAGCGAGTCCCTGCGGGCAATGTCCCTCCGGCTGGCGATGTGGAGCACGGCGTCGTCCGACCACAAAGACTTGTAGTAATAAAACGCGTCTTTCCGGATCTTCCGGTCGTAGGTCACCAGCCCCTTGTCGTTCATGCCGGGCAAGTCGCCCTCGTTGCGCGAGGCACTGGCGAAATCAAACATGTTCCACACAAACGACCCCCAGGCAAACGGACAGTCGCGCACGGCCCGGTAGGTCTGCTCATGCACCGTGGCCTGCCATTCCTCGGGGTGGAACACGCCGTCGGCCTTCGGGGTCTTCCGCCCCGTCTGCCAATGGTGCCACACGTTGGCGCCCGCCCCGTATTCGCTAACGGCCACCCCCTTGCCGTCCACCGACCGGTTCCACCGCTCCAGCGTGGGTCCCATCTCCGACGGCTCGGCCCAGTACCAGCCGGGATAGGTGTTGAAGGCCAGCAAGTCCGGAACCTTATTTTCCGGCCGGTTTTCCACGTTGGCCGCCAACACCGTCGGCCTGCCGGCATCCTCGCGGCGGGCCGTCGCGTGCAATTCCCCGATCAGCCCCTTGACGTCTCCCTTGGACAACTCATTGCACAGCCCCCAGCAGAAAATGGAAGGATGATTATAGTTCTGTCGGATCAATTCCGTCAGTTCGTTCTTCACGTCCGCCTCAAACCCGGGTTCGGGAAGCGCCTTGCCCACCAGGGGTATCTCGGCCCACACGAGCATGCCCTCCCGGTCGCACAGCGTGTAGAAGTAATCCGAGTGGGGGTAATGGGCCAGGCGTATGCCGTTGGCCCCGATTTCGCGGATAAGGGCCATGTCTTCGCGATGGTCGGCCTCCGAGATGGCCCACCCCTTGTCCGGACGATCCTGGTGACGGTTCACCCCATGAATCTTATAAGGCCGCCCGTTCAGCATGAAGCCGTTCCGCGCATCCACGGAGAAATAGCGCAGGCCGACGTGCTGCGAAAGCGTGTCCACCACCCGGCCGCCCTTGCAGACCTCCACGAAAACCCGATACAGGTGGGGCGACTCGCGCCCGTCCCACAAACGGGGGCGGTCGATCTGCAGGGTGTTGACAAACTCCGCCTTCCCGTTCTTCTCCACGTCGGCCTTTTCCGTTTCTCCCCGGACCACCAGCCGCCCGTCGGCGTCATAGACGCTGGCCCGCACCGCCAGCCCCTTTTGGGCCTTCTGCCCGTTGTCGACTTTCGTCAGCACAGACAGCGCGGCGCGCCCGGGCGTGACATCCTGGGTCACGTAGACCCCCGGCGAGGCATAATCCAAGGGCGTGATGCAGGTCTTGGGCAGAGCCAGCAGCGACACCGGCCGATAGATTCCTCCAAACACCGTGAAGTCGCCCTCCAAAGGAGCGATGTGCAGTTCCTTGGCGTTCGACACCTCCACCTCCAACCGGTTCTCCCCGTCCGTGACATAGGGCGTGATTTCAAAACAGAACGCATTGAAGCCGCCCCGGTGGGTCCCGACTTCCTGCCCGTTGACCCGCACCACGGCCTTTTGGCTGGCCGCCTCGAAGCGCAGGAACCAGCGTTTGTCCGATACCCCTCCGGGCAACGACAAGCGGTAACGGTAGATTCCCGTCCCCCGATAATAATCCGGCGTGATTCCATCGCGGGCATTCCAGGAATGGGGCACCGTGACTTTCTCCCACACTCCCCCCGGCGCGTTCTTCTCCAACCTGAAATCCCACTCCCCGTCCAATGGATAACGCGACCTCAGCTGGGCATCAGCCCATCCCGGCAAACATGCACAACACAGCCCGAGGGCAAAACCTTTCAATCGAAACATATAGACATCTTTTTTTAAAATGGCACAAACGTTTTTGGGTTTCCACAAACAAAATTAAAGCCCTCACCGCCAACCTTCCCGCCACGTTTGCACTATAAATTGCGGTTTTTGCGGCAAAACGCCTTCCCGGCCCCGCCACCGCGCCGCCGGAAGCAAATCTGGCAAAAAAAGCCTCAAACACACACCGCCACGGCCGCCGGGGACCCGGGTTTCCGCTTCCTCACGCCGCGTCCTCCTGGCGGAAACTCCCCTCCCGGACCTCGCACGCCATATTCCTCCGTCCGCCCCGCTCTGTTTTCCAAAAGAAATTCTTAGCTTTGCAGGCGGAACGAACTTCACAAACCACATGAAACCATCCACGTCCTTCAAAATCGCCTCCGGCTACTTCCTGTTAGTGTGCCTGCTGATCGGCTCCATCTATTATATTTACCATCAGACCATGTCATTGGTCCAGATGTCCGGCAACGAACAGGAATTCGCCGAACGCCGCAAAGCCACCAACCTGCTGGTGGCCCGCCTCTTCGAAGCGGAAAACATCGGGCAGAGCGTCCGCTTCGGCCAAGGTGCCGCTTATCGCGGCTACGTGCAGGCCATGGACGGCGCACGGCAGGCCATCGCCCAACTGGACTCCCTGTTGGCCGACTCCCTCCAACAAGCCCGGCTCGACACCCTTTCGGCCCTTCTGGAGGAGAAGCAGGCCAACATGGAAAAACTGGTGCAGGCCCTGGAAAACAACCAAACCGGACAGATCTACCGCAAGCAAATCAACCTCTTCATCCAAAGCCGGGACACCGTGATCCAACGGCCCGCCGTCACGCGGCAGGTCATCCAAAACGACCGGACCTACACCGTGGAAGAACCGAAAAAGAACTTTTTCCAACGGCTGGCCTCGGCCTTCCGAAAACCTCATGCCGACACCACGGAAGTGAGGCAGACCGTGCAGGTGCTCACCACCGACACGCTCCGCTCCACCTTCAACCCCGCCGACACGCTGGCCCACCTGCTTGACAGCCTCGAAAACGACATGCAGCAATACACCTCGCACCGCCGGCAACGCATCAACGCGCAAGCCGAAAAACTCTGGGCGAACGGCATCGAGCTGAACCGCCGCGTGACCCAATTGCTGGAAAGCATAGAAAACGAAGAACAGCACAGACTGGAAAAAGAAAACCTCGCCGCACACCGGATGAGGCGCGAGGCAGCCCTCACCACCGGAAGCATCGCCACCGTGGCCGTGTTGCTGGCCGTGGTCTTCTTCATCGTGGTGTGGCGCGACATCACCCGCAGCAACCACTACCGCCGCGAATTGGAAAAAGCCAAAAAGAAAGCCGAAGACCTGCTCGTCTCCCGCGAAAAACTGATGCTCACCGTCACCCACGACATCAAGGCACCCGTAGGCTCCATCATGGGCTACATCGACCTGCTCGAACCGCTCGTGAACGGCAGGCAACCCCAAAACTACCTCGACAACCTGCGCGACTCCTCGCAACACCTGTTGAGCCTCGTCGGCTCGCTGCTGGACTACCACAAACTGGAAGCCCACAAGATGGACGTGCAACCCGTGGACTTCAACCCGGCCAGACTGATACGCTCCGTCGCACAAGCATTTGCCCCCCAGGCCAGCCGGAAAGGGCTGGAACTGCGGTGCGAAACCACGACGGAAACCGACCGGATCTACACCGGAGACGCGTTCCGCATCCGGCAGATTCTGGAAAACCTGATGAGCAATGCCCTGAAGTTCACGTCGAAAGGACATATCGGAATCCACGCAGGCATGCAAGACGGACAAATCCGCATCACGGTGGACGACACGGGATGTGGCATGTCGCCCGACGAGCAACAGGTCATTTTCAAGGAATTCACCCGCCTGCGCAGCGCACAAGGTGAAGAGGGCGTTGGCCTGGGCCTGTCCATCACGCTGAAGCTGGTGCAGCTGCTCCACGGCGAAATCCGCATCGAAAGCACGCCGGGCAAAGGCAGCTCCTTCTTCGTCACACTCCCTCTTCCGCCGTCCGACAGGACAAGCCCGTCGCGCCCACGCCCCTCAGAGACACCTCCGGGTCCCCCGCTTCCTCCCCTGCGCGTCCTGCTCATCGACGACGACCGCATCCAACTCCAACTGACACAAGCCATGCTGAAGGACCTGTCCCTGGAGGCCACACCTTGTGAAACCATCTGCTGCCGCACCCCCGAAGAAGTTTTCACCCGGGCCGGCAAGGAGCATTTCGACGTGTTGCTCACCGACATCCAGATGCCGGCCATGAACGGGTTCGAACTGCTGCGGCAACTCCGGAGCCTGCCTGCCGGCCTCTCCGGCGACCTGCCAGCCATCGCCATCACGGCACGCAACGACATGGAAGAAGGTTTCTTCCGCCAACACGGTTTTGCCACCTGCCTCTACAAGCCCTTCAACCAGAACGACCTGCTCCGGGCTCTCCGCAAGGCCACCGGAAAGGGTTCGGCCACCCCGCCCGCCACAGCTCCCGCCCCGCCCGCAAGCCCCTCCATGGACTTCAGCCCACTGACCGCCTTTGCCGGCGACGACCCCGAAGCCGCCAGCCACATCCTCGAAACCTTCCTGCAAGAAACCCTCCGCCACGCCGAGGCGTTCTCACAGGCCTGCCGGGAAAAGAACAAAGCGGAAGCCTGCCGGCTGGCCCACAAAATGCTCCCCACCTTCTCGCTCATCGGTGCGCCTTGTACCGCATCGCTGCAAGCCATGGAACAGCGGAGAACGGAACATGAATGGACCGAAGCCGACGACACCGCAGCCCAAGACATAGACACCTCGCTCGGCCAAGTCATCCGGCTGTTACAGTCCCAAGACCGGCGTAATAAAAACATTTAAAAAGGAAACGCCCTCTATCCGGAAGAAACTAAAAAACGTATCTTTGTGACGACTTAACCGAAAGAAACTTCATGGCAGACATTCTCATCGTAGAAGACGATCTCACTTTTTCCACCATGCTCAAGACATGGCTCGACAAACAGGGATTCCACACCGACACCGCAAGCAACCTTTCCAAAGCCCACAAACTGCTGGGGAGCCGTGCCTTCCACCTCATTCTGTCCGACCTGAGGCTGCCGGACGGAGACGGACTGTCGCTCTTGGAATTCATGCGGAAAACAGATGTCCGCGCCCCTTTTATCGTCATGACGAGCTATGCCGACGTGCAAAACGCCGTGAACGCCATGAAGCAGGGGGCATGTGACTACATCGCCAAACCAGTGCAACCCGCCTTGCTTCTCGAGAAAATACAAGATGCCCTGGCACCGGAAAGACTTGGCGCGGAAAAGCCGCAGTCCCCCCCCTCCACGGAGCCACGCCCCACTGACCGCAACGACTTTCTCGAAGGAAAAAGCGAGGCTGCACGCCAACTCTACCAATATGTGGCATTGGTGGCTCCCACCCCCATGTCCGTGCTCATCCGCGGCGCAAGCGGCACCGGCAAGGAATACGTGGCACACCGCATCCACCAGCTCAGCAAGCGTGCCGACAAGCCGTTCGTAGCCATCGACTGCGGTGCCATGCTCAAGGAACTGGCCGCATCGGAATTTTTCGGCCATGCGAAAGGGTCCTTCACCGGAGCCGTATCGGACAAAACCGGCGCGTTCGTGGAAGCCAACGGCGGCACGCTCTTTCTCGACGAAGTGGGCAACCTGAGCTACGACGTGCAGGTGCAACTTCTCCGAGCCATCCAGGAACGGCGGATCCGCCCGGTGGGTTCCAACCAGGAGACAGAAGTGGACGTGCGCCTCATCTGCGCCACCAACGAAGACCTCCCGCAAGCCATCGCGCGCGGCGAATTCCGCGAAGACCTCTACCACCGCCTCAACGAGTTCACCCTGCACATGCCGGCCCTGAAAGACCGGGGAGAAGACATCCTGCTTTTCGCCAACTTCTTCCTGAAACAAGCCAACGAGGAATTGGAACGCGACATCGTGGGATTCGACGCCGCCGCCTCGGAAGCCTTGCTGGACTATTCATGGCCCGGCAACCTGCGCGAACTGAAAAACACCGTGAAACGGGCCACATTGCTGGCCCAAGGCTCCCTCATCCGAAAAGCCGACCTGGGAAGCGACCTCAACCCCAACCGGACGTGGAGCGGGCACACTCCCACCGAAGTCATGCCGCTACATGACAAGGAAGACGAAAAAGAACGCATCCTGCAAGCCTTGGAAGCCGCCAGCCACAACAAGGCGAAAGCCGCACGGCTGCTGGGCATCGACCGCAAAACGCTCTACAACAAGATCAGGCTCTACGGCCTTCCACACTGAAAATGTGGAATATTTCCACGCCTCTTCTACACTTTCCACAACTTAGGTTTCCGGTCGCACCGAAAGAGAAACAAAATAATTCGATGGGAAACAACAAGTTGCGCACACCGCCTTCTTTTTGGCACGCCTCTTGTCCTCTATCTTGGCAGAAATCGAGAGAACAAATTCAAACCATCAATAAAAAGAAGACACATTATGAAAAAGTTTTTTGCAACAGCCGCAATGGCAATGAGTATGGGATGCGTTTTTGCACAGGGTAACATCAACACAAACGACAGCACTGCCAACGACTCCACCAAGGCGAAAATAGAAGCCTTGCTATGGGCCATCGCCAACGACTCCGTGGCCAACGACAGCACGAAAGCACTGGCCATCGCCAACGACTCCGTAGCCAACGACAGCACGAAAGCACTGGCCATCGCCAACGACTCCGTAGCCAACGACAGCACGAAAGCACTGATGGCTCAAAACGACACTGTCGTGACGGATAGTACAAAAGCCCAGCCGGCCACTTTAGTGGCCTACCACGCAGTCAACGACACCGTGACGGCCGAAAAGAAAGACCTCGAGAAAAAGACACCGGCCACTTGCGACAAAAAAGCAGGAGAGAAAGCCATCGAAGCATTTAACGCGATGAGAAAAATCAACGCCTAACCACACACAACACATCGATTTTTCTCATTTTAAACGTAAGAGGAGAACGTGCCCACGTTGCTCCTCTTCCGCTTTTCCAAGGAAACCGAAAGACGGGGTTTCTCCTTCCCGCCCCATTTTCCGCCACAAGACGTTGGCTCCGTCGTTCTTTTCCGGCCATTCATCTTTTTGCTCCTGAAACTCGCTTTTTGAACGCAAGGGGATGATTCCCGTGCCTCTCGAGGAGCTCCCGACCTAACCTTCCCCTGAACGCTTAGGCTGCTTCTCAGTCAGGTATTTCCAATAGCGCACAGGCAGGTCCTTCCGGTGTTTGCGGGGATTGAGCCGCTCCCGGATGCAGATGGCCTTGAAATAAGTGCGCCACAGTTCCTGGTAGGCTTGTTCACCGGCATCGCACATGGCGTCACACAAACGGCCATCCGGCAGACGGAAGATGCCGGCATCCGACTCGAAAGTGACCCGCACCGCCCGATGGCCGGCATAATAGAAACCATAACGGCGGCGGCGATCGAAAATCAACCAGCATTCTTCCGAAAAGCGATCGGCAAAATGCGGCACAATCAGGGGCAGCACGTCATAATCCGGAGCAATCATGGAAAAATAAGTACTGTCGGCCGTTTTCTGGAAACGGACAAACTGCATCATGCGCAAACGTTCGCGCAGCACCTTGCGATAAGTATCGGTCACCGCACGCACGTCCGGATCGGCATAGTTCGTCTCGATGCTGCCCTTGGCCTCCAATGCCTTACACACATAACGGAACAACGGCAAGTCCAACGCGGGCGACTCGGCATAGAGACAGCCGGAAAGACAAGCCAAGGCCGCACCCGAAAGTTTGCCACGCAAGGCACGCTCCACCCGCCCGGCCTTTTCCTCGTCCGCCACCACCCGATGTATCTCGGCAAACAGGGGCGGTGTGTCCGCCTCCCCGATGAGTGCCACGGGAAACTGGCGGCGCACATAAGCGTCGAACACCGCCGTCAACAAGCCTTCCCACGTGCGGTCATAGAGAAAAAACCACTCCTCGCCCATGAGCCTCACACCGTTTCTTCCTTAAACACAAAGGAAAGCTGCCCGTCGGGCTGTTTCCTCCGTCCCCCGGGCTGCGTGAGCAGGGCACGCACGCCTTCCGGATGCAATTCGTTCACTCCCTTGGCCTCCAATTCGCCACAAGTGATAAAATATTGCGCACGCTTCATGACGCAACCCATCTTCTTCAAGTCATATCCCGTCAGGCGTCCGAAACGGCGCGAACAAACAATCATGCGCGCCGACTTCACCCCGATGCCGGGCACCCGGAGGATCTGTTCGTAATCTGCCCGGTTGACATCCACGGGAAACTGCTCCGGATGGCGGAGCGCCCAAGCCAGTTTCGGGTCTATTTCCAAGTCCAGGTCCGGATGCGCCGCATCGACAATCTCCTCCACGCGGAACTGATAGAACCTCATCAGCCAGTCGGCCTGATAGAGCCTGTTCTCGCGCACCAGCGGCGGCTGCTTCAACACGGGCAGACGGGGGTCGTAGGTGTTCACCGCCACGTAGCCCGAATAATAAACCCTGCGCATCGTGGGACGGGCATATAAGGCGGAAGAAAGCGAAAGGATGTCGCGGTCCGACTCGCCCGCAGCCCCCACGATCATCTGGGTGCTCTGTCCGGCCGGCACGAAACGGGGCGCATGGCGATGCTTCTTCCGCTCCTCGGCGCTCTCCAACGCCCCTTGCTGGATGTAGCGCATGGGGCGGTAGACGCTCTCATGGTCCTTTTCCGGCGCAAGGAACTTCAGCGAGGTTTCATCGGGGATTTCGATGTTCACACTCATGCGGTCGGCATACAGGCCGGCTTCGTTCACCAGCTCGCGGCTGGCGCCGGGGATGCTCTTCAGGTGGATGTAACCGTTGAAACGGCACACGGTGCGCAAATCCTTCGCCACCCGCACCAGGCGTTCCATCGTGTAGTCGGGATTGCGCACCACGCCTGAACTGAGAAAAAGCCCCTCAATGTAGTTCCGCTTGTAAAATTCCAGGGTCAGTTCCACCAGTTCCGACACCGAGAGCGTGGCACGGGGAATGTCGTTGCTGCGCCGGTTGACGCAATAAGCACAATCGTAAATGCAGTAATTGGTCAGCATCACCTTCAGCAACGAAATGCAACGCCCGTCTTCGGCAAAGCTGTGGCAGATGCCCACCCCGCCCACGGTGTTGCCCACGCCTCCCTTGGCGTTGCGCCTCACCGTGCCGCTCGACGAGCACGACACATCATACTTGGCCGACTCGGCCAGAATCCTCAACTTCCGGAGCGTGTCTTCTTTCATTATCCCGTTTTGTCTTCCTCCAGGCTTCCTACCGCAACACGACCAGGCAATTGCGCGCGCCATGGGCGCCCATGACCAACGCCTGCTCGATGTCGGCCGTCTTTGAAGGCCCAGAAATGAACACGCCGAAAGCATAATCCTGCCCCGCCAACCGCCGGTAGGCCTCATGCATGTGAGAAACGACAGACTCCCGGTCGATGACGATCACCAAGGCTTCGGCAATGAAATAAAGCACCTTGTGCCTCACATTCTGCGGAATCCACACTGCCCCGTTTTCGGCCACTCCGAACTGCCCCTCGACCACGGCCACGTCGGTATGGTCGAGTTCCTGCGCGGCGGCCAGTTCGTCGGGACGTGTCGTGGCGCACGCCAGGCCTTCCATTTGCGAGGCGATATGGCGCGCCTCCGGAAAACGGCGGCGGACAAGGTCGTCCAGGCTCTCCGTCTCCTGCAAGACCACCGCCTCTCCGCCCGACAAACGCACGGCATCACAGAACCTGGAAATTTTATCTGCATAGTCCGTCGCCTGAATTTCCCAAGCGGGATATTCATACTTCTGCGAAGTGTTCCGGCGGATGTGTTCCAATATGGTCTCCCTGCTGCTCATTTCCGATCTTCCTTTCCTTGTATTTTATGTTTTTTCCACATCTCGTTGAACGATTCCCGGGCAAACTTGGGCAGGTCTCTTCCTTCCCCCCATGCATTCAACCGGTTATATTTCAAAAAGCCCGGCATGGCATTGACCAGCGGCGCGGCCTTCAAGGCCGCGTTGAACAGCACGGGATGATCCATCAACGCCTTCATGCCGGCCGACAGGTAGCGTTTCTCCGGATTGTCTTTCCCGATCTCCTTCAGTTTCTGCCGCCACTTGTAAATCTGTTCGCCCAAATCGACCTTGACCGGACACACGTTGGAACAGGACAGGCACAAGGAGCAGGCCGACACGTTGTCGGCATACCTCTCCGGGTCATGGGCCATGCCCAAGTTGATGCCGATGGGTCCGGGAATGAAATAAGTGTAGGAATATCCCCCGCTGCGCCGATACACCGGACAAGTGTTCATGCAAGCCCCGCAACGGATGCAATTGAGCGTTTTCACATGGTCGGGGTCGGCCAACATTTTGCTCCGGCCGTTGTCCACGATGATGATGTGAAACTCCCCTCCTTCGCGCGGAGCCCGATAATGGGAGGTGTACGACGTGACGGGCTGCCCCGTGCCGGAACGGGCCAGCAAGCGGGTGAACACGCCCAACGCATTCAAGTCGGGCACGATCTTTTCGATGCCGAAGGCCGCGATATGCAGCGGAGTGCACGAAGTGCCCATATCGGCATTGCCCTCGTTGGTGCATACCACGATGTCACCCGTGGAAGCTACGGCAAAGTTGGCTCCCGTCATGGCCGCATCGGCATTCAAGAAAATGTTCCGCAGGTTCTTCCGGGCCACATGCGTCAGGTAAGTCGGGTCGTAATTCCCTTTTTCCGCGCCCATTTTCTCCTCGAAAAGCCGTCCCACCTGCTCGCGCTTGATGTGGATGGCCGGCATGACCACGTGGCTGGGCGGCAAGTGCATGAGTTGCAGGATGCGTTCCCCAAGGTCGGTTTCCACCACGTCGATGCCTTTGCCCGCCAGAAACGGGTCAAGCCCGCATTCTTCAGACAGCATGGATTTGCTCTTGACAAAACGCGCCACATGGTGGCTCTTCAGGAGGTCGTAGATGATGCCGCAGTATTCTTCCGCATCCTTGGCCCAATGCACGACAGCCCCGTTGGCCGCGGCGTTCTTTTCGAATTCCGTCAACAGTTCGGCCAGATGGGTGTTGGAATACAGTTTCAACTGACAAGCCTTCTCGCGCAGTTCCTCCCATTCGGGCACTTCGCGGCTCATCTTGTCTCTTTTGGCACGCACCATCCACAACGTTTCGTTGTGCCACGCCGCCATGGTGCGGTCTTGCAGGAATTTTTCGGCAGCTTTGGAATGTTTGGTGCTCATAGTTGTGCGGATAAGATTTCCATGATGTGAATCGTCTTGACAGGAAGGTGCTTCCGGTCGATGACACCCTGCATGTGCATCAGGCAGGAACTGTCCGCCCCGGTAATGTACTCCGCCCCGGTAGCGGCATGATGGCGGATCTTGTCTTCAGCCATGCAGACGGAGACGGCTTGCTCCTCCACGGCAAACATCCCGCCGAAACCGCAACACTCGTCCACGTGGTCTGGCTCGCACACCTCGATGCCTTCCACCAGGCTCAACAAATCCCTCAGCTTGTTATAATAAGGGACATTGCGTTCGCTGGGCGAAGAAAGATGAAGCTCGCGCACCCCGTGGCAACTGTTGTGGATGCTGACCTTGTGCGGGAAACGGGCATCCAGCCGGTCCGGCCGGAGCACATCGTGGATGAACTCGCAAATGTCATAGATCTTGCCCGCACTCTCACAACGATGGCCTTCCCCGGACAAGATGCCGGGATGGTTCAACCGGACAAAAGCCACACAACTGGCCGACGGCCCCACAACGTAGTCATACCTGCGGAAAAGATCGTCAAACCGGGCCGCCAGCTTCAGGGCTTCGCCCTCAAAACCGGCATTGGCCATCGGCTGTCCGCAACAAGTCTGGTCCAACGGATAGTCCACATCCACGCCCAGACTTCTCAACAACTTATACGACGCCACTCCCACATGAGGATAAACGGCGTTGATGTAACAAGGAATAAACAGACCTACTTTCATTTTCTGTACTCATGCAATGGATTTACAACACACCTGTCGCCCCTCCTCCTTCTCCGGAGAACGGGAAGGAACGGGAAACACACTTGCAAATTTACACAAAAATCGGGATTCCACACGTCCGGGTACGGCCGTATTTTGAAGAAAAACCCTATCCCGTTAATAATCAATAAAATGCAGTACATCTTGAAACACTCGGATTTTTCTCAAGCGATTCACGTTTTTTTCTCAAGCCAAAAAAATGTGAACCTCAAGAGAGAAATTCTCGTTCCTCTTGAGCGCGATTTTGCCCTGTCCCTCCACGCGGCCTTTCTCCTTCACGAGGCCGTAAAAGCCCCTTCCGCTTCAGCACTGCAAATCTTTGGATAATCCCCGCTGAAATCTACAGTTCCCGTTTTCCCCGACATCGGAAATCCCCATCCCCGATGAGCCAGCCCCGCGAAAAACCCACGGTTTTCCTTCCCTGGCGGCCCCCTCTCGGACTGCGGGACGCCAAGCCCGCGCCAAGGCGCGTAAATCGTTAATTTTTGGCTGTTTTCTTTCGTATTCCCCCAAAAAGTAGTAATTTTACATGCTTTTAAGCGAATGCGAGGATTATATATTATAGAAACTGATAAAAGTAATGTTGGACCAAGACAGAATAATGAAAGTGAACATTGAGACAGAGATGCGCAAAGCGTATATCGACTACTCAATGTCTGTTATCGTATCTCGTGCGTTGCCCGATGTGCGCGACGGCTTCAAACCTGTGCATAGACGTATATTATATGGTATGAGAGAATTGGGCAACACCCATGACAAGCCATACAAGAAATGCGCCCGTATCGTGGGAGAAGTGCTGGGAAAGTACCACCCCCACGGCGATTCATCGGTCTACGGCGCCTTGGTGCGCATGGCCCAAGAGTGGAGCATGCGGTACACGCTGGTAGACGGCCAGGGCAACTTCGGTTCTGTGGACGGCGACAGCGCGGCTGCCATGCGTTACACGGAAGCCCGCCTGCAACTGATGGGCGAGGCCATGATGGAAGACTTGGAGAAAGAAACCGTGGACATGACCAAAAACTTCGACGGGACACTGGACGAGCCCACAGTGCTCCCGTCCAAGATCCCCAACCTGCTGGTGAACGGTGCCAGCGGAATCGCGGTGGGCATGGCCACCAATATCCCCACCCACAATCTGGGAGAGGTCATCGATGCCTGCGTGGCCTACATCGACCGGCCGGACATCGACGTGGAAGGGCTGATGCACTATGTCAAAGCGCCCGACTTCCCTACGGGCGGATTCATCTACGGCATGCAGGGCGTGCGCGACGCCTATGAGACCGGGCGCGGGCGTGTGGTGATGCGGGCAAGGGCCGAAATCGAACCGGGCGACAGCCATGACAAGATCGTGGTGACGGAGATCCCCTACGGCGTGAACAAGGCCGAACTCATCAAGCAAATCGCAGACTTGGTCAACGAAAAGAAAATAGAAGGCATCAGCAACGTGAACGACGAGTCTGACCGCGAAGGCATGCGCATCGTGGTGGACGTGAAGCGCGACGCCAACGCCAATGTCGTGTTGAACAAATTGTTCAAGATGACTCCGCTGCAAACCAGTTTCAGCGTGAACTGCATCGCATTGGTCAAAGGACGCCCCAAACTGCTCTCCCTGAAAGACTGCATTTCCAACTTTGTGGCCCACCGGCACGACGTGGTGGTGCGCCGCACAAAATATGACTTGCGCAAAGCCGAAGAACGGGCACACATCCTGGACGGACTGATTATCGCGAGCGACAACATCGACGAGGTAGTGCACATCATCCGCCAGGCGCAAAACCCGCAGGCGGCCGTGGAAGGCTTGATGGCGCGTTTCGAACTGGACGAAATCCAAGCCAAAGCCATCGTGGAGATGCGCCTCCGCCAACTGACCAACCTGATGCAGGAACAGCTGCGGAACGAATACGACGAATTACTCAAACAAATCGAATACTTCAAACAAATCCTGAGCGACGAAGACCTCTGCAAGAAAGTCATCAAGGACGAACTGGCCGAAGTGAAGGAACAGTTTGGCGACGCACGGCGCTCCGAAATCGTATATTCCAGCGAAGAGTTCAACCCCGAAGACTTCTATGCCGACGACGAAATGGTCATCACCATCAGCCATCTGGGCTATATCAAGCGCACGCCCCTGGCCGAATTCCACGCACAGGCCCGAGGCGGCGTGGGGAGCAAGGGAAGCAGCACGCGCGACACGGACTTCGTGGAATATATCTATCCGGCCACGATGCACAACACCATGCTTTTCTTCACCCAGAAAGGACGGTGCTTCTGGCTGAAAGTGTACGAAATCCCCGAAGGCGCAAAAAATTCCAAGGGACGGGCCATCCAGAACATGCTGAACATCGATGCCGACGACGCCATCAACGTCTGCCTGCGCATCAAGAACCTGAACGATCCGGAGTTCTGCAAATCACACTACGTGGTGTTCTGCACGAAAAACGGCATCATCAAAAAAACCTGCCTGCAGGAATATTCACGGCCACGCGCCAACGGCGTGAATGCCATCACCATCCGGGAAGACGACCGGGTCATCGGCGTACGGCTCACCAACGGCGAAAACGAAATCATCATTGCCAACCGCAACGGGCGCGCCATCCGCTTCCATGAAGACAAGGTGCGCGCCATGGGACGCACGGCCACCGGCGTGCGCGGCATGGCCATCGACGAAGACGGAGAAGACGAAGTCATCGGAATGGTCTGCGTGAACGACCCGCAAAAGGAAACCATCATGGTGGTCAGCGAACAAGGCTATGGCAAACGCTCGGACATCGACGACTATCGGGTCACCAACCGGGGAGCCAAAGGTGTGAAAACCCTGAACATCACGGAGAAGACCGGCAAGCTGGTGGCCATCAAAGTCGTGACCGACGAAAACGACCTGATGATCATCAACAAGAGCGGCATCACCATCCGCCTGAAGGTGGCCGACGTGCGCATCATGGGGCGTGCCACACAAGGCGTGCGGCTCATCAACCTCGAAAAACGCAACGACCACATCAGCAGCGTCTGCAAGGTGCAGACCGAAACCGCGGAAGAGGAGGAACTGGAACAATTCGAAACAGAAGAGATGGAAAAACATAACCCCACCGAAGAAGAAAACCAAGAAACAGAAACAAAAGAATGAATTTGAAACTTTTAATGTTCTAAAGTTATGAGAAAGTATGTATTATCAATCGCATTGCTGATGGCAGCCACAGGTGCGTTCGCACAAAACAGGTTGGTGAAAAAAGCGCAAGGCCTCATCGAAGAAAACAACCTGGCCGAAGCCCAGACCACGCTGACCCAAGCCTTGACCAGCGGAGAAACCAAAAACATGGCAATGGCCTGGGACACGCAAGGCGACCTCTACCAACGACTCTTCGCGGATGAGTTGAACAAGGCTGCGGCCCATCAGCCGATGGACACGGCAAAGTTCGTCAAGAACCTCTATGCCTGCCTTGACGCCTACGAGAAATGCAACGAATTCGACGAGAAGCAGGAGTACCTGGCCAAGAACAAGGAAAACTTGATCAAGTTCCGCACCTTCCTGATGTACGCAGGACAGTTCAATTTCCAGAACCACCACTTCGAGGAAGCCTACAAGGCGTACGACGCCTGGCTGAACTTCCCGAACAACCATAAGATGGTGGCCAACGAGCCGAAAGTGCTGAACGACACGGTATTCGACAAGAACCAAGTGGCATACTACGCCTGTCTTGCCGCCTACCAAGGCAAGGACTACGACAAAGTGGGCGTACACATGGACGAAGCACTCAAGTATGAGAAAGAAGCCCAGACCGTGAGACAGCTCCACCTGATGATGCTGCTCGAAAAGGGCGACACGGCACAATGGATCAACGCATCCAAGCAATATGCCAAGAACGACGAAGTCATCGCGCAAAACCTGCTGGCACACTATGCCGAAAAGAAGATGAACGACGAGGCCTTGGCTTTTGCCGACGAATTGCTGGCCGCCGACTCCAACAACAAAATCGCCAACTACTCCAAAGGCGTGGTATTGTTCGAACAAGAGAAATACGACGAAGCCCTGCCTTATTTTGAGAAAAGCGCCCAAATAGACCCGACCTTCACCGATGCCTTCTATAATGCCGGCGTGTGCTGCTGCAATGCCGGATATGCCATCAACGAGGAGATCGGGAAAAAGAAGCTGACCCAGAAGGCTTACGACGCCGAAATCACAAAGGTGAAGGAACTGTACAAAAAAGGCGAGCCTTACTTCCTCAAGGTCAAGGAACTCGAACCCGACAATCCGGAAAGATGGGCTTCCCGCTTGAAAACCATCTACTACATCACCGGGGAAAAGGAGAAAGAGACTGAAATGGACGCCTACCTCAAATAAACGGCACACAAGATCCATTCAAACAGGAAAAAGAGGGGGTGATGTGCGCGAAACAACGTGACATCACCCCCTCATGACTTAAACAACGAGAGATGAAAAGATTGTGGCTTTGGATCGTGATGGGTGTGTGGGCCTCCTTCATGGCGGCAAGGGGAGCCAATGTAATCCGCGAAGCCAGGAAAACCATCAAAGAAGCCCGTTACGAAGAAAACGGAGACGCCGCCAAAAAAGTGGCGGAACGTTTGAACGCGGCAGAAAAAAGTCTGCTGGAAGCCATCCCTGCGGAAAAGAAACTGCAGAAGAAGGCTGCCCTCTACTTCACCGCCGCAAGCGTGCAATGCCGCTTCAACGACATTGAAAATGAAAAAATCTATCTGAAAAGGGCTTACGACACCACTTTATATTATAACAGCATCTACAAAGTCTACCAATACCTGAGGCAATGCGACTCCGTGGAATCCTCCGCCGGCCACGACGCGAAACACAAGTTCCGCCAGGCGGCACGCAAGCGGATGCTGGCCTACCGGACCAACCTGCTCAACGGCGGACGCTTCTACCTGCGCAAGAAAAACTATGCGGAAGCCTGCCGGTTCCTGGACCTCTACCTCTCTTCCGCCCGCTATCCCCTGCTCCGCCAAGACTTCCTGGACCAGACGGATACCCTCTATTTCCGCGCCGCCTATTGGATGGTGTCGGCCGCCTACCGCACCGGAGCCTACGAGAAAACCGTGCGCTACGCGCCGGAAGCTCTCCGCTACCCCAGGAACCCCCAATACGTCCAGGAATATCTCTGCAGGTCCTATCTGGCACTCAATGACACAGCGGCCTGGTTGCGCTCGCTGGCCAAAGGCATCCTGAACTTCCCGGACCACAACTACTTCTTCATCAATATGTCCGACTACCTGAACCAGCAGAAGCAATACGACGAGGCCATCCTCCTCGCCGACCGGATGATACAGTACGACCCCAAGAACTACCTGCTCTGGTATGCCAAGGCTTTCTCCTATCTCCACCTGAAAAACTACGCCAAGTGTGTGGATTGCTGCAATGTCGTGCTCACGCTGGACAGCCTCCACGCGGGCGCGAACTATTTCAAGGGGCTGGCCTACTGCCACATGGCCAAGTCCATTGCCGGGGAGATGGCGGAACTGGACCTTCGCAGCGCAAAATACCAGGATCAGAAAATGAACATGCAGATCTGTTACAGCAGGGCACTTCCCCCGCTGGAACGCCTGCGCCGCCTCGCGCCGGACAAGGCCGACCGCTGGGCACCGCTTCTATACCGGGCTTACTTAAACCTGAACATGGGCGAGAAGTTCGACGAGATGGACCGCATCCTGCGCGCCCTGGACGCCCCCAAAGAAAAATGACCACATGGAACATCGCTTGAAAATACACTTGGCCCCGATGCAGGGCATCACCGAAGCCCCCTTCCGCAACCTCTTCGACGCGCATTTCGGCGGCGTGGAAACCTACTACACGCCGTTCGTCCGCCTCGAGCACGACGGCATCCGCCGCAAAGACCTGCGCGACCTGGATCCCGAACGCAACCACGTCGCCGCGCTTGTCCCCCAGTTGTTGGCCGGGTCACCCGAGGAAGCCGAAACGCTCCTGTCGCAGGTGGTTCCCATGGGCTACCGCCACATCGACCTCAACCTGGGCTGCGCCTTCCCGGCCGTGGCCCGGAAAGGGAAAGGCTGCGGCCTGCTCCCCCATCCGGAACGGGTGGAAGCCCTGCTGCAAGTCACGGAACGACATCCCGAACTATCCTTCTCGGTCAAGATGCGCCTGGGCTATGAAGACCCAGCGGAGTGCCTGTCCCTGCTCCCCGCCCTCAACGCAGCCCGGCTGACACACGTGACCGTGCATGCCCGCACCGGAAAGCAGCAATACGGGGGCACGTGCGACCATCCCGCCTTCAAGCGTTTCGCCGAGTCCTGCATCCACCCGACGGTCTACAACGGCGACATCGCCACGTCCGTGGATTGCGCCCGGCTGGCAGCGGAGATGCCCTTCCTCGCAGGCGTAATGATCGGACGCGCCTTGGCCGCCACCCCTTGGCTGGCGGCGGAATACCGCGACGGGGCGGCGTGGGACGGGGCGAAAAGGCAGTCCCGCATGAAAGACTTCCACGCCGACTTGTTCGACCACTATGCCCGGACACTCGAAGGAGGCGAAAAGCAGCTGCTTGCCAAGATGAAATCTTTCTGGGAATACCTGCTACCCGATGCCGACCGGAAACTCCGCAAGCGGATCCACAAGGCCCAGACGGCACCCGCCTACGCCGACGCCGTGTCCGCCCTGCTGTGCGCGACCCCCTAAGGACTATCTTTCAAAAAAACAGAAACCCATTCAAAAGCCAGATTGCCAATGAAAACTTTACTCTACGCCTGCCTTGCCGCAGGCCTGCCGGCCGCCACACCGGCCTTGCCGTCCGGAGACGAGACCGACCGGAAAGCCACGGTGACCCATCCACTGGTCCACGACCCCGTCATGGCCAAGGAGGGCGACACTTATTATTTATATTTCACGGGGTGGGGCATCTCTTCGATGTCCACAAAGAACCTGACAGACTGGAACTTCTGCCCCGACGTGTTCTCCCCCATTCCCCAGTGGGCCATCGACAGCGTGCCGGGCTATGAGGGGCACACCTGGGCTCCCGACATCCTGTTCCACGACGGCAACTACCACCTCTTCTATTCCTGCTCCACCTTCGGCAAGAACACGTCGGCTATCGGGCACGTCTACCGCAGCACCCTCGACCCCGCCGCCCCGGAACCGTGGAAGACCACAGGCGCCGTCATCGTGTCGCACGCCGACAGCCGCTTCAATGCCATTGACCCGAACGTGGCCATCGACGAGGAGGGCAACCCTTGGATGACGTTCGGCTCTTTCTGGGACGGCATCCAGCTGGTGCGCCTCACCCCCGACCTTTCCGCCACGCTGAAACCCGAACAGCTCCACACCATCTGTTCCCGCCGCACGCCCGACGACAGCCTGGCCACCGCCGGAGCCAAGGCCAATGCCGTGGAAGCTCCCTTCATCTTCCGCCACGACGGCTATTACTACCTCTTCGTCTCCTTTGACTTCTGCTGCCGGGGAAAGAAGAGCGACTACAAGACCGTGGTCGGGCGCGCACGCCAAATCAACGGCCCTTACCTGGACAAGGAGGGACGCGACATGGCCCGGGGCGGAGGCAGCCTGGTCGTGGCCGACAGCAAGGACTTCGTGGCCATCGGCCACTGCGCGGCCTACCACTTCGACGGGAAAGACTATTTCATGGCCCACGCCTACCGTCGCACCGACGGAGCCAGCCAGCTCTTCCTCACGGAAATGACATGGGACGACGAAGGCTGGCCGATAGTAGCAACCTCAAAATGAACGAACCACAATGACACACCCTGCCGACACCTTACACATCCTATGCCGGGCGAAGCGGGCATTGCGCGCCTCGCTCTTCCTGGCTTGCGCCCTCGCGGGACTGACGGCTTGTGAAGACGATCCCGGCGCAGCAGCCCGCACCGACGGCGCCGACAACGGGAAAGAAGCCACCTTCCTGCTCTACCTCGTGGGGCAGAACAACTTGTCCGACGAACTGAACGACAACATCAACGACCTCATGACGGGCTACGAAGCCTCAGGAGCCAATGCCAACGTGCTCGTCTATGCCGACTTCAACACCGCGCCGGAACTCTACCTGCTCGAGAAGGACCGCCAGGGCAACGTCAGGCGGAAAACCCTCAAGACCTATCCCGACCAATACTCCGTGAATCCGGAAGTGATGCGCACCGTCCTGTCCGACGTATTCGACAACTATCCGGCCGCCCGCCGGGGACTGACCCTCTCTTCCCACGCCAGCGGCAGCCTCTACGGCTACCCCACTGTGAGCAAACGTGCCTTCGGCACCGAAGGGAACTACACCATGAACATCACCGACCTCCGCGAGGCACTTTCGGACTGCCCCCGCCTGGACCTGGTCATGTTCGACGCCTGCCTGATGGCCAGTGCCGAGACGGCCTACGAGTTGAAGGACTGCGCCCGCTACCTCCTCGCCGCGCCCAACATCATCCCCAGTCCGGGCTTCCCCTATGATTCGGTTTTCAGCGACCTGGTTCGCATGGATTCCGCCGGACTGACAGCAGCGGCACGGGGCTATATGGCCCACTACCACACCGACGAGCTTTGGGGCCAGCTTGTGGCCATCAGCCTCACCGACCTTTCCCGCATGGACACCCTGGCCCTCTACATGGACTCGCTGTTCCAGTCGCCCGACGTGCAAGCGCACCCCTCCACGCTGGACCGCAACCGCCTCCAGCGTTTCGAGTACGGGTTCCAGCTCTACGACTTCGGCGAATGGGTCGACAGTGTGGGGCGCGGCAGTCCCTACCTGTCCAAGGTGCGGGCCGCGCTGGACCGGGCCATCATCTACGAGTCCCACGGCGCCTATGCCTCCTTCACCGAATACGGCCAACCCATCATCCCCGTCAAGGACGGAGCCTTCTGCGGGCTGAACACCTACGTGCCCCCGCTTCTCCCCTATTATTCGGAAGAGAGCCAGCGCACCTTCTTCACCACCCTCCGCTGGTACCGCGATGCCGGACTCTGGCGGTCGGATGCCTACAACCGCCACGAGACACAGGCCACGGGTCAATGACCCTGCGGCTCTCCCGCCGCACCCGGGACGGGCCGTTTAAGAAAAGACATAACATCCCCGACCCACTTCGGGCGGTTCCCCTTCCCTCCCGGATAGCCACGGAATTTGCCCACGGCACCCCCGTTCCCCCTCCTCAAGCCATCCTTCCGCCACGCCTTGCGGCGGAATCCTCAAGAGAGACGTGAATTTTCCTCAAGAGAAAGATTCACGTCTCTCTTGAGAAAAAAATGTAAATCGCTTGAGAAAAAACAAACCGCCGGAAGTTTCGCGACGACCGCAGGAAAAAACCGCGGCCTGCACCCGCCACCGCCCCCCCTTCCGGCCTTCCCCTCCGCCTCCCGGCTCCCACGGGCCATTCTCCCTCCGCCCCGCCGGCAAAGCCGGAAAGCCCACGCAGGTTTTCCGCCGCAAACGCGGGCATGTGCAAAAAAAATCGTACCTTTGCCCCGGCAAACCCGATTCAAGAATCAAGTTTAAACAGATATATCCTATGGCTTACAACTTATTGAAAGGCAAGCGCGGCATCATCTTCGGAGCGTTGAACGATGCCTCCATCGCGTGGAAAGTGGCAGAACGCACCGTGGAAGAAGGCGCACAAATCGTATTGACCAACACCCCCGTGGCCTGCCGCATGGGCACGATCGCCGAGCTGGCGGAAAAGACACACGCCACGGTCATCCCCGCCGACGCCACTTCGGTGGAAGACTTGGAACACCTCTTCGTCGAAGCCCAGAAGGCCCTTGGCGGACAGATCGACTTCGTGCTCCACTCCGTGGCCATGAGCGCCAACATGCGCAAGAAGCGCACCTACGACGACTTGGACTACAACCTGCTGAACAAGACGCTCGACATCTCGGCCATCTCGTTCCACAAGATGATCCAGACCGCCAAGAAGCTCGATGCCATCGCCGAACACGGCTCCATCCTGGCCCTGAGCTACGTGGCCGCCCAGCGCACCTTCTTCGGTTACAACGACATGGCCGATGCCAAGTCGCTCCTGGAGTCCATCGCCCGCAGCTTCGGCTACATCTACGGGCGCGAGAAAGGCGTGCGGGTGAACACCATTTCGCAGTCGCCCACCTTCACCACGGCCGGCGGGGGCATCAAGGGCTTCGACGGGCTTTACGACTTCAGCGACCGCATGTCGCCCCTGGGCAACGCCAGCGCCGACGAGTGTGCCGACTACTGCGTGGTGATGTTCTCCGACCTGACGAAGAAAGTCACGATGCAGAACCTCTTCCACGACGGCGGCTTCTCCAGCATGGGCATGTCGCTGCGCGGCATGGTGCAGTATCAGAAGTCGTTCATCGACGAAAACCGCGACGAGAACGGGAAAATCATCTACGGCTGATCCTCCGCCCTCCCGGGAACCAGCAAAGAACAACAAACAGCAGCATGAACAAGACGATTATTACAGTAGTGGGAAAAGATGCCGTGGGCATCATTGCCAAAGTGTGCACCTACCTGGCCGAAAACAAAGCCAACATCCTGGACATCTCTCAAACCATCGTGCAGGAGTATTTCAACATGATGATGATTGTCGACCTGTCCCGCGTGGACAAGAGTTTCGAGGTCGTGGCCGGCGAACTGGCCGAAATCGGCCTCTCGCTCGGCGTGCAGGTGAAATGCCAACGCGAGGAGATCTTCGACAAAATGCACCGCATTTAAACACACACACACTTAAAAGCACGAAGCGTTATGATAAACATCTATGAAGTGTTGGAAACCAACAAGATGATCGAACAGGAAAACCTCGACGTGCGCACCATCACGATGGGCATCAGCTTGTTGGACTGTGCCGACACCGACGTGGACCGCCTCTGCCGCCACATCTATGACAAGATCACCCGCCTGGCGGCCCGCCTCGTCCAGACGGGCGAGGACATCTCCAGGGAATACGGCATCCCCATCGTGAACAAGCGCGTGTCCGTCACGCCCGTCTCCTTGGTGGGAGCCTCGGCCTGCACCTCGACCGATGACTACGTGAAAGTGGCCCGCACCCTCGACCGGGCGGCCCGCGAGGTGGGAATCAACTTCCTGGGAGGCTATTCGGCCGTGGTGTCCAAAGGCATGACGCGGAGCGACGAGCTGCTCATCCGCTCCATCCCGCAGGCCCTGGCCGAAACCGAACGCATCTGCAGTTCCGTGAATGTCGGCTCGACCAAGACAGGGCTGAACATGGACGCCGTGCGCCTCATGGGCGAAACCGTCCTGCAGACCGCCGAACGCACCCGCGACCAAGACTCGCTGGGCTGCGCCAAACTGGTCGTGCTCTGCAATGCGCCGGACGACAACCCCTTCATGGCCGGCGCCTTCCACGGCGTGTCGGAGCCCGACGCGGTCATCCACGTGGGCGTGAGCGGCCCCGGAGTGGTGAAATATGCGCTCGAACAAATTCGCGGGGCAAGTTTCGAAGTGCTCTGTGAG
>CALUNJ010000034.1 GCA_944321975.1 uncultured Paraprevotella sp. | reverse complement strand
CGAGACTCGAACTCGCGACCCCGACCTTGGCAAGGTCGTGCTCTACCAACTGAGCTATTTCCGCATAAGATGCTTGTGTCAATAAATCAATCTTTCGTTTATCACTCCCCTGAATGCGGTTGCAAAGGTACGACTATTTTTTGAAACTGCAAGCATCTTCCCGGAAATTTTTCCAAAAAACTTCATTTTTCCATGTTCAGCACATCCGGCCGCGATAGTCCGCATAGGTGAAATGACGATAATACTCCAACGTGCCGTCGCTATGCAACATGGCAATGGAAGGGTGTGGAACGCCATTAAACATGTTGGTTTTCACCGTGGTGTAGTGGATCATGTCCTCAAAGATGATCCGGTCGCCCGGCTCAAGGGCGTGGCCAAAACGCCACGAACCCATAAAATCCCCGCTCAAGCAACTGTTTCCGCCAAGCCGATAGACGAAATCGCCCGGCGCGGCATGCTTCACCGCGTCCGGCTCCAGCGTCTCCGCCCCGCGCACCGCAGGCTGGTAAGGCATTTCCAGGCAATCGGGCATGTGGCAAGTGAAGCTCACGTCGAGAATGGCCGTGCGGATGCCCTTGTTCTCCACCACATCGACCACAGAGGCCACCAACGGCCCTGTCTGCCATGCAAAAGCCGAGCCCGGCTCCAGGATGACGGACAGGTTGGGATGGCGGCGGCGCAAGGCCTGCAGCAAACCGACCAAATGGCCCACGTCATAATCCTTGCGGGTCATCAGATGCCCCCCGCCGAGGTTCAGCCATTTCAGTTGCGGCAACCACCGCCCGAATTTCTCTTCGAGATGCGGCAAGGTGTGTTCAAGCGCATAAGACGAGCTTTCGCAGTGGCAGTGGCAATGGAACCCCTCGATGCCCTCTGGGAGTTCAGCCGGAAGCTGGGACGCCATCACGCCGAAGCGAGAACCGGGCGCACAAGGGTCATACAGTTCCACTTCAATCTCGGAGTGTTCGGGATTCACCCTGAGCCCGCACGATACAGGCTCGGCGGCATGCACGTGGTTGTACTCCGCCACCTTTCCGCGGAAACGGGCATACTGGCCCAGGGAGTTGAACGTGATGTGGCTACTGCAAGCCATGATCACGTCAAAGTCCTTCTCCGTGTAAGCCGGAGAATAAGTGTGCGCCCGGCTGCCAAATTCATTGGCCGCCAACAGCGCTTCGTTCACGGAGCTGGCTGTCGTGTGGCGGATGTATTCCCGGAATATAGGAAAAGACTTCCAAAGCGCAAAAGCCTTGAAAGCCAATATCACCTCCACCCCGGCACGCTCGGCCACGCTCCGGATCAGCGACAGGTTCCTGCGCAACAGGCTTTCCTCCACGATGTAGCACGGAGTCGGCACTCCGGCATATGTCAAACCGTCTGTTTTCATCAAACCCGTCCCCGTTCAATAGACCAAACGCACATTGTCAATCCACAAAGTGGTGCCGATGGACCCCACATAAGCCCCTCCGTAACTGGAATCGAACTGCAACACGATGTGCGTGGGAGTCTCGCCGGCCTCAGCCCAACCCACTTCTTTCACAGGCACCATCTTTCCCTTGCTGTTTTGTGCATACTGCGTCCTGTCGCCCGAAATCAGCCCCATGTAACTGTGGAAACCGGCCTTTTTCGAAATGTCGCCATATTGGATCGTAAACTTGGCCCCATTCACCCAGTCTGTATTCTTATTAAAACGATGGATCATCGTGCCGATGCGGCGGGCATAAATATTGCCGTTCTCATCCTCCCAGCGCTTCTGGAGCAAGCACACCACATCGGGCATGTCACGGCCCTCCACCTTGGAAACCCGGCTGAAACCCGTCTGGCGGATGCGGTTCTGGTCGTTGGTCAGTTTCACCTTATAATCAAAGCAAACGGCAGACGGACGCTTGTCGAAAGGTACGCCCAAAGCCAGCTTGCTCATCGGATTGGAAGTGTTCGTGATCGGTTCGGGCACATGCCCGAGAAAGACCGAACCGGCGGCCAGCACTTCGATGTTCACGATTCCCATGACCTTCACTTTCTCCACATGCGTCTCCAGCCGTGCGCAAAAACCGTTGCCGCGCTTCTCGCGGTAGACGGAAGTGTTCGTCTTGGTAATGCCGCACACTTTGGCCATCACATTGGATGTCGCCCAAGGTGATCCGCCCTGGTTCGTGTATGGCTTATTCTCGTTCCACACCGCATTCGGCCCGATTTCATACAATTGTTTGGTTTCGCCGCCAATAATCCGGCTCTCCTTGATGTTGCGCACGATCCATTGGTCAAAGTCGCCAAACTTAATCAATTCCGACTGCGCCATCCCTTGCAGGGCCGGCCACACTGCCATCATGGCCACAGCATAGACATTCCTAAAATTCATTGTTTGTCCTTTTATTGATGTTTTCTTAATCTCAACCTCTAAAATGCTTCATTGATGTTAAACGTGAAATTGGGATTATCCCGCGTGAAGCCGAAATCCAACCGCACATTCACACGTTTCTTAAACTCCCAGCGGTAGCCCACCCCATAGTTCGGCAAAATCTCGTCATAGTAAATATGCCCGAAGTCCGGGAACACATTGGCCAGCCCCACCCACAAGGCGATGCCGTTACGCCCTCTGATGTGTTGGCGCAATTCCACCTGGCCCTCCATGATATTGCGGTCGCGGTATCTCCCTTCGTAATATCCCCGCATCCGCCCGAGCACGCCCACCTGGGCCATCATGGTCCAAGGCACATCGCCATAATTGAACAACGTGTGCAGCTCCATGGCCAGCACCCCTCCTTTCCACATCTGGCGATAGGCGCTATATGTCAGGTCCGTATAGCTGAAAGCATAGGAATTCCCCAGGCCGGAGGGATAAAACATCTGTTCCCAGCGGAAATAATTTCCCCTCCAGGCATTCAGCACGAAGTCGCGCGTGTCATAAGTGAAATTAAGCCCCACGCCATAATTGACGACCGACCGGTCCTGCCCGTCCAGCAACGCCACATTCTCAAAGCTGAAACTGTTCACCCATTCCACGTCGACCACCGGTCCCAAATAGACCGCTTCATTCAGTCGAAACAAGAAACTGGGCTTGAACTGGAGTTTGATGCGATGATAGTCGCTCTCGTTGGCGTCATCAGCCCCGTTCTTGAAGCCAATGCCCCAGAACTCACCGGGAAAAGTATAAAAAGAGAGCTGATAGTCCAATCGATACTTCTGACGAGGCAAAAAGTTGTTTCCGCGAAGGCCCACCGCCAGCATGCCCGACAAGGAAGCATTGGCATAGACCGACACGTTGGATTTGGGCAGCAACGGGTCGGAACGGTCCCACGAATACAGCCCCGAAGCCGTGGCGCCCAAGCCGGCCGACGTGGCAGCCGAATAGCTCGGCCCGACCAGCATGCTGAAATCAAAAGGACGGTCGTTGGGTTTGTTGGTGTTCCGCAAATAACGTCCGAGCCACTTGATGGGATTGTAGCTTTTGCGTGCCGGGGCCGCCTCTGATGCCACCGCCAGGCTTGCCGCCTGAACGCTGTCATTCTCCCCGCCGGACAGCTGCGCGCCACTTCCGGAGGCCCGGGCCTCCAAGCCAAGCCATCCGCCCAAGCACATTACGCAAAACCACCTTTTCCGCATTTCATTCATTCTAATGGGTTTGCAAAATTACACTTTTTTCCTCACTGCGAAAAGCGGTTTGCAGGATATTGCGACTTTCTTAAAAGAATTAACACACCGGCTCTCCCCTCCCCCAGTGGAGAATTAATCTCAGAAAAGCCCGCCAAACATTGCGGAGAAAGAAAGAAATCCGTAATTTTGTGCAACGAAACATCGACTGACAAACCATATGACAAGTGCCTATTCTTACGAAAAAATACGCAACGACATGCGGTTGCTTGAGTTACTCTCCCAAAATGTGCCCGACGTAGGATCGGCCTGCACGGAAATCATCAACCTCGAAGCCATCCTGAACCTGCCCAAAGGCACGGAACATTTCCTGGCCGACATACACGGAGAATACGAGGCATTCCAGCATATCCTGAAAAACGCATCGGGAAACATCAAGCGCAAAGTGACCGAAATCTTCGGGACAACCATGAGGGAAGGCGAAATCAAGCAACTTTGTTCCCTCATCTATTATCCGGAACAAAAGCTACAATATATCAAGGCTTCTGAAACGGACATGGATGACTTTTACAACATCACGCTCCATCAGCTGGTGAGCGTCTGCCAGTCGGTCTCGTCCAAATACACGCGCTCCAAGGTACGCAAGGCCCTCCCGAAAGAATTTGCCTACATTATCGAAGAGCTGCTCCACGAATCCCCGCTCGACTACAACAAGCAGGCTTACTTCAACCGCATCATAGAAACCATTGTCTCCACCGGGCGCGCCGATGAATTCATCTGCGCCATCTGCAACCTCATCCAACGGCTGAGCATTGACCAGTTGCATATCCTCGGCGACATCTTCGACCGGGGACCCGGGGCCCATATCATCATGGACACGCTCTGCAACTACCACAACTTTGACATCCAATGGGGCAACCACGATGCCTTGTGGATGGGGGCCGCCGCCGGAAATGACTGTTGCATAGCCAACGTGTTGAGGCTGACTCTGCGCTACGGGAACCTGGCCACCTTGGAAGACGGCTATGGCATCAATCTTGTGCCGCTCGCCACGTTCGCCATGGAAACTTATGCCGACGACCCCTGCCGTTTCTTCGGCCCGCAACTGGAAAAAGACGACACCCGCCACAATCAAAAGGCCCGCAGGCTTATCGCACAAATGCACAAAGCCATCAGCATCATTCAGTTCAAGCTCGAAGCTGCCATGATAGACAGCCGGCCGGAATGGCACATGCAAGACCGGAAACTATTGGAACATATCGACTTCGCGCGCAAGACATTTGTCAAAGACGGCAAAGAATACGCCATGCGCGACTGCAACTTCCCTACCGTGGACCCGGCCGCCCCATACCGGCTCACCGCCGAAGAACAAGAATTGGTGAACCAATTGCACCATTCTTTCGGCGTGAGCGACAAACTGAACAAACACATCCAATGCCTCTTTTCGCATGGATGCATGTACGGCATTTTCAACTCCAACCTCCTGTTTCACGCCTCCGTTCCACTCAATGCCGACGGCAGCCTGAAAGAAGTGGACATCAACGGAGAAAAGTTCAAGGGGCGCGCCTTATTGGACAAAATCGGCATTGTGCTCCGGTCAGCCTTCAACAGTGACACAGAAGCCCATGAACGGAAGTTTGCCACGGACTATTTCTGGTACTTGTGGTGCGGCTCGGAATCGCCCCTGTTCGACAAATCCAAGATGACCACTTTCGAAAGATATTTCCTGGAAGACAAGGAAACCCACACGGAAGAAAAGGGCTATTATTACAGACTGAGGGATGACGAGAAAGTCTGCGACATGATCCTTGACGCTTTTGGAGTCTCCGGGCCGCACCGCCACATCATCAACGGACATGTGCCGGTACGCGTGGGACACGGAGAAACCCCCATCAAAGCCAATGGAAAACTGATGGTGATCGACGGAGGATTCGCCAAAGCCTACCACAACACCACCGGCATCGCCGGCTACACGCTCGTGTTTCACAGCCGGGGATTCCAATTGGTGCAGCACGAACCGTTCACTTCTGCCGAAGAGGCCATCAAAAACGGAACCGACATCGTAAGCACCACACAAATCGTGGAACTCAGCACGCAACGCATGATGGTGAGAGACACTGACAAAGGGGCTGAAATCGAAGGACAGATCGAGGAACTCAAAGAACTGCTCTACGCCTACCGCCACGGATTCTTAAAAGAAAGCACCAACAAAAGCAAGTTCCGCTACTGACCGAAACCGGGAATCCGGCAAGGGAAGGGATCTCCACATGGGAAGGAACCACGAGGCACATCCTTGCCCCACACACGAGAAATGCGCTAATCCTCCGCGCCGCGCCGGCCGAACAACAAGACACGGTCTCTGCGGCACGCGGGTTCCGCCCACTCGCCAGGCACCAGCCGCCAGGCATCCAACGGCTGCGGATCGAGCGTCTCGCGCTTCTTTATGTAATGCACGATACAATCACGCAAATTTTCTTTCGTGGCACTCCTCACCCGCCCTGCCAATGCTTCATGAGGAATGCCAGCCCCCTTGGTCAACAACTCCCCGCCCCCATTGCCTCGATAAGAATTGACCACCACATCATACCAAGCCTCCAAATCAAAAGGACTCCCGTCTGCCATGCCCGTGACCGACACCTTTTGTCCACAAGGACGGGTCACGTCCACTGTGTAACAGATTCCGGCCGCAGAGTCGAAATTATAAGCCAGGTTGCGGAAACCCAACCGTTTTCCGCCATCCAACACATAATCCAGCAGCATCACGTGGTCGTCCGGCGCCTTCATCTCGTCCACCCACAAGCCATAACTCATTTCAAGCACTCCCACGATTTCACTGCCCTTGAGCCGCATCGTGTAGAGCACGTCGTCAAAGCGATAGAGCTTAAACACATCGCGTATGCATACATCCCCTTTTCCAATCTTGGCCGCGAAGGTCACCGGCGAAGCAAATGAAACTTGCGCCCCGGTTGTTTCCAACTGCGCCCGATGCACCAAATCCACGAATGCCGACGGCCCGAAATAAGCATCCTGGCTACATATCTCACGGGAAAAAGATCCTATTTTCCGGGACACATAATACTCCGTGTTCCGGATATAACGGCCGAAATAGCGCTGCAAATAATATGCTTCCGCACCGTCAAACCCGGAAACATCCACAACCTTCCCCCGCACAGCCTTCAAACGCTTGAGGCCTCCTGCCAGACACTCCACGTCCAGGTCCACCTCGCACACCGTCATGGCCGCACTCGAAGGGGCACAGCACAACACATCCCTCCCCGAAGGCGACTTCACGGTCTCGCAATTCTTCAGATGGTCATGCCCGTAGAAGATGAGGTCGAATCCCTCCACGCGGCGGGCCACATCCAGTGCGGCGTTCTCCGCATATTCCGCAGTCACGATGCCGCCCTCCTTTCCAGAATGAAACAAGCCGACAATGATGTCGGGCTTCTCCCGCTCTTTCAGACAAGCCATCCACCGCTCCGCACAACCGGCCATATCCTCAAACCCCATCCCCTCCCACAATGAAGGAGGCAACCAGTTTGGCACGGCTGGGGTGGTCATGCCCAACACGGCTATCCTGACCCCTTCGCGCTCCAGCACGCAGTAGGGAGCAAAATAGCTTTCGCGCGTTTCTTGCCGGACCACGTTGGCCCCCAACACGGGGAAGCCGCACTCCTGCACCCAGCGGTCATACACCTCATGCCCTGTCTCTATGTCATGGTTCCCTATCACGCCGGCATCATACCCCATGTAGTTCATGACCGCCGCAGCCAGATTTTTTTCGCCCGGCCACACAAAATTACTGCAATACACCACTGGGCTTCCCTGCAACACGTCCCCTCCGTCCAGCAGCAACAGGCGGCGGCCAAAATGATTCCTCAACGAGCGCACATAGGCATAAATGCGGGCCATGCTCCCCTTCACGGGATGATTGTTCACATAATCCCGCATGAAAAAATTGCCATGCACGTCGCTCGTCTGCACGAGTTTCAACGAAATGATACGGTTTACGTCCTTGCCTGCCTCCATCGCCTTCTTGTGGAACTATAATACAATATTGCAAAAATAGCAATAAAGCCGTCTCCAGCCAACGAATTGGCATCTTATTTGTTGCAAATTACGCAGAAAGGAGATTTTCAATCATGGCATTTATCGATTACTACAAAATCATGGGCATCAGCAAAGATACCCCTCAAAAGGACATCAAGGCCGCATACAAGAAAAGGGCCAAGCAGTTCCATCCAGACTTGCACCCCGACGACCCGAAAGCCAAGGCAAAATTCCAAGCCTTGAACGAGGCGTACGACGTGTTGAGCGATCCTGAAAAACGTGCGAAATATGACCAATACGGCGAACATTGGAAAAGCGTGGACATGGGAGGCGCGGCCACCGGCGGCGAAGGCGGAGGCTTCGAGGGATTTGACTTCAGCCAGTTCGGGAGCGGAGGATTCTCGGATTTCTTTACGCAAATGTTTGGAGGCGGAGGACACACACGCACCTACCGGAGCCACTTCGGCCGCGGCTTCAACCCGTTTGCAGGCGAAGCGGGCACGGTGGACTATGCCGACCGCGAATGCACGGTCAACATCGACATGTACACGGCTTTGTTAGGAGGATCCATTATCGTGCAGACGCCTGAAAATGACAAGCTGAAGCTGACCATCAAACCGGGTACGCAGCCCGGCACGAAAGTAAGGCTGAGAGGAAAAGGCGACCTGCACCCGGACGGCACACGCGGCAACTTGATCCTCACCTACAACGTGCAGCTCCCCACGAACCTCACCGAACGCCAAAAAGAACTCCTGCAGCAAATGCGGAGGGAATGAAGATAAAGGAAACTCTTGTGCAATCCAAAGAAAAACGCGATATTTGCAACAAAATTCAACCATCATACGAAATGAACGACAATATCACCAGCAGCGTCCGGTATGTCGGCGCAGACGACTTGGACATAGACTTGTTCGAAAGCCAATACATCGTGCCCAACGGCATATCCTATAACTCATATGTCATCACAGACGAAAAAACGGCCGTATTGGACACCATTGACATGCGCAAGGCTGAAGAGTGGCGGGCCAACCTGCAGCGCGCCTTGGAGGGAAAGACGCCAGACTTCCTCATCATTCAGCACATGGAACCAGACCACGCCGCCAATATCGGATGGTTTGCACAGGAATATCCCGGCGCGACCATCATAGGCTCAGCCAAAGCCATACAGATGCTTCCACAATTTTTCGAGAACGTGGATTTTGAAGGACGCACGCAGGCGGTGAAAGAAGGCGAGACGCTCTGCCTGGGCCGGCACACGCTAAGATTCATCATGGCCCCCATGGTGCATTGGCCGGAAGTGATGATGACGTATGAAGAAAGCGAGAAAATATTGTTCTCCGCCGACGCCTTCGGCAAGTTCGGGGCATTGCGCCACGAAGAAGGATGGCTGGATGAAGCCCGGCGGTATTATCTCAACATTGTGGGCAAATACGGCACTCAAGTACAGGGCGTGCTGAAAAAGGCAGCCACCTTGGACATTGCCATGATCTGTCCGCTCCACGGGCCTGTACTGAAAGAAAACCTGGGATATTATCTCAGCTACTATGACAAATGGAGCAGGTATGAGCCGGAAGAAGACGGCGTGCTCGTAGCCTACGCCTCCATCCACGGCAACACGGCCAAGGCAGCCCGGAAAATGGCCGGAATCTTGCGGGAAAAAGGCGCACACCAAGTGGCCGTGGCAGACCTAAGCCGCGACGACATGGCAGAAACCGTGGCAAATGCGTTCCGTTACGACAAGATGGTCCTGGCCGCCTCTTCGTACGACGCCGGCGTGTTCCCGCCGATGTACGACTTCCTGCACCACCTGCAAATCAAGAATTTCCAAAACCGGAAAGTGGGACTCATCGAAAACGGTTCATGGGCTCCCACGGCAGGAAGAGTGATGTCCTGCATGCTTTCCGACATGAAACAAATCGACGTGATGGAACAACTTGTAACCATCAGGAGCAGTGTGAAAGCATCGGACATTGCCCAAATGGAAGATCTGGCCGACGCTTTGCTGGCCACCAAATAGCCACGGGGCTTCCATGCTCCAAAAAGGAAAAGGGGATATGTTGAAACGAAACATGTCCCCTCTTTTTTTTGACGGCCCTCAAGGACCATCCCTGCCATGCAGCTGCCCGGCAGGCATCACAACGGGGCAACAGGATTTCAGCGGGAACCGTCCAAAAGTTTGCGGCGCTGAAGCGGAAAACGTTTCACCGGCTCATGAGGAAACACGGAACAGGACAAAATCGGCCTAAAGGGAAACGAAAAAATCCTTCAAGCGATTAACTTTTTTTTCTCAAGCAAAAAAAATGTGAATCGCTTGAAGGAAAAACACGGCTTTCAAGAGACGGTTGATTCTTTGATTATCAACAAAATGAGATTTTTCTTCAAAATAGGACCATATGGGCGGGAAAAGGGAGGCGGAAAGGGAAGGCCGCACGCCTACTGCCCCGCTACTACCCCTTGACAGGAAAGAGGCCTGGCAAAAAGGCGTGCCCGCAGAAAACGGACACGCCTTCACATTTCATAAAGACCGATATGCCTCTTCTTCTTAATTAAACCACTTCACGTAACAGAAATCCTGGCGGTGCGGCAGATCCTTGTTTTTCGGGAACATGCGGTAGGCCACCTTGAAACTACCCGCATTGTTGATGGAATGGACCACCTCGAAAGTATACAAGTCGCCTTCACGCTTAATGACTTCCAGAGGTTCCACGGAGTAGACATGATCCACCCCTTCCTTGTCCGTGTGCAAAGTCACCAATTCTATGCCGATGGCATCATCCAAGCCCTTTTCATCCACCACGATGTGAATCGTGTAATCCCTGCCGCTTTCAATGGTGCCGTTTACCAGATCATCGCATTTGTCGGCAGAAACCACCTGAATCTGATCCCATTTAGACACGACCAGTTCCTTCCAGGCCGCAATTTCCTTAGCCTTCTCGTAGCCGTTCGCAGCCAGTTTTTTGAAACGCTCGGCTTCCTTGGTGTAGAACTTGCTGTAATAATCATCCAGCTGGCGTTTCATCGTGTAATGAGGAGCGATCTGGGCGATAGAGTTTTTGATGGCTTTCACCCATCCTGTCGAATAGCCCTTGCTGTTACGGGCGTAATACAACGGGAGGATTTCGTTCTCCAGCAAGCTATAGATCGTAGCCGCATCCAATTGGTCTTGGTAACCCTGGTTGTCATAGGTGCGCTTTTCTGTCAGTGCCCATCCAGCCCCTTCACGATAGCCCTCAAGCCACCATCCGTCGAGCACGGAAAGGTTCAACACTCCGTTCATCAGGGCCTTCTCGCCCGAGGTCCCGCTGGCCTCCAAGGGGCGTGTCGGAGTGTTCATCCAAATGTCCACCCCGCTCACCAGGCGGCGCGCCAGCTGCATGTCGTAGTTCTCCAGGAAAATGATCTTGCCCAGGAATTCCGGACGCTGGGATATTTCATAGATTTTCTTGATCAGCCCTTGGCCGGCGCCATCCGCGGGATGCGCCTTGCCCGTATAAATAAACTGCACGGGGTAATTCGGGTTATTCACGATCTTGGCCAGACGGTCAAGGTCTGTGAACAGCAGGTGCGCACGCTTGTATGTGGCAAAACGACGGCCGAAACCAATCAGCAGAGCGTTCGGGTTGATCTTGTCCATCAAGGAAATGACACGCGAAGGATCGCCCTGGTTCTTCAGCCAACTGTCGCGGAACTTCTCCCGGATATAATGAATCAGCTTCGTTTTCAGTTCCATACGCGTCTTCCAGATATCCTCGTCGGGCACGTTGTAAATGGCTTGCCATATCTTCTCGTTGCTCAAGTCGGACAAGAAAGACTTGTCGAAATTGCGCTCATACAACCGCTTCCATGCCGTAGCCGCCCACGTCAGGAAATGCACCCCGTTCGTGACATAACCCACATGGCTTTCTTCGGGGAAATAGCCCTTCCAGATGTTGGCGAACATGCGTTGGGACACTTTTCCGTGAAGCCAGCTTACCCCGTTCACTTCCTGGCAAGTGTTGCAAGCGAACGTCGACATGCAGAAACGCTCTGAATGGTCATCCGGGTTTTGACGGCCCATGCCGATGAATTCATCCCATGATATGCCTAAGGCCGGAGCATAACCGCTCATATACTTGCTGAAAAGCCCTTCGTCGAAATAATCATGGCCGGCAGGCACAGGCGTATGCACTGTGTAAAGCGAAGACGCACGCACCAGCTCCAAAGCCTGGTTGAAGGTAAGCCCCTCCTGCACATAGTCCAACAAGCGTTGCACATTGCACAAAGCCGCATGTCCTTCGTTGCAGTGGTACACATCCTTCTTAATGCCCAAACGCTTCAGCAACAACACGCCGCCGATTCCCAGGAGGATCTCCTGCTTCAGGCGGTTTTCCCAATCACCGCCATAAAGCGTGTGCGTGATCGGCCTGTCAAATTCAGAATTAAGGTCGTTGTCCGTGTCCAACAAGTAAAGTTTCACACGGCCTACGTTCACGCGCCACACTGAAGCGTATACCTTATAATTCAAATAAGGCACTTCCAGCATCAGCGGGTTGCCATTCTCATCCAACTGGCGTTCCACCGGCAGGCTACCGAAATTCTGCGCCTCGTAGTTGGCGATTTGCTGCCCGTCCATGGACAAAGTCTGGGTGAAATAGCCATAACGATAAAGGAAACCGATGCCACACATATCCACATTGCTGTCCGACGCCTCCTTCATATAGTCGCCGGCCAGTATGCCCAATCCGCCAGAATAAATCTTCAACACATGGCTCAATCCATACTCCATGCAGAAATAGGCCACGGAAGGACGGCTGTGGTCTGGTTCCACATCCATATATTCCCGGAACATCTCGTACACATCGTTCATCTTATGCACCACAGCCTTGTTTTTGGCCAATTCTTCCATCTGCTCGTAACTGAGCTGTTCCAAAAGCATCACCGGGTTTCCCCCTACTTTTTCATACAAATCTTCGTCCAAATTGCGGAAGAGCGAACGGGCATCATGGTTCCATGCCCACCACATATTGCGGGACAACTCTTCCAGTTTGTCCAATTCTTTCGGAATCCTTGATTTCACATTCACTTGTTTCCAATTCGCGCCATTGGAACAACTTGCTTTAATTTTCATACGCTGTTAATTAAAATACAAAGTTCTTGGTTAATTGCTCGCTTTCTCCTCTTCCTGCATCTTGGCCACCCGCTCCTTTGCACGCCGCAAGGCCATGTCGTATGCCTGGTAGTAATATTGAATAAAATTCTTCCACAAGGCATGCTCGGAGATCCATGCCGCATGCTTACGTGCGGCAGCGACTTCTTCCGCGCTGAAAGAGGCATATTCGGTAATGGCATCTTTTATGGCGTCTGCCACTTCGGACTTGTTGTAATCCGTGCGACGGACAACCAGCACGCCTTCGGCCAACGTGCCCTCGTGCCCCAAAAGCTGGTTGACCCATGCTCCGAAACCGGAAAGGTTGGTCGTCACACAAGGCACGTGAAAAGCCACGCTCTCCAATGGGGTATATCCCCATGGCTCATAATAAGAAGCATATACCGTCAAATCCGTTCCGATCAGGATGTCATAGTAAGGGATATTGAATATTCCATCGTTCCCATCCAAATAACAAGGCACAAGAATGACTTTCACCTTGTCTTCCGGGCGGTTCCACATATTAAACCGTTTCAAATAATCTATCACCTGGTCGTGGGACATTTCATGCAACCAGTGTGTCAGCAAAGGCCACTCCAACGGAGTGTGGTCCCATGAGCCTGCAGCCAACCGTTTCTGCAAATCCTCACGGGCGCAACTCACCCATCCTGGCACTTGAATGAAAGCCAACACCTGCTTGTGCAACTCTTTGTTCCGCAAAGAACGGTTCAAGGCTTCCATGTACACATCTATGCCTTTGTTCCTGAACTCATAGCGCCCGCTTGTAGACACGATCATCACATCATCATCGAACGTTGTCCCCAGCAACGCGCCGGCCACGTCGCGCATTTTCTGACGCGCCTCTTTCCGTTTCCGGTCAAACTGGGAAGCCTCAGGAACAAAGTCCTTCTCGAATCCGTTCATCAGCACCACATCCGCCGGCTTATCCAGCAATTCCGCACATTCCCGGTTGGTCACTTCGCTCACCGTCGTGAAGCAATCCACGTTGTGGGCCGTCTCCCGTTCGATGGAATGTTTGGACTGCATGTTCAGTTCCTGTGCCATCTGGTTGCCATTGTAAGCAAACAAATATTCATAAAGCGGCTTGTGGTTGCCCGCGATGGAACGGCCTATGCTCGTGGCGTGCGTGGTAAACACCGTCGCGATCTGGGGCACATGCTTCTGGATGTAAAGCGCACCCAAACCTGTCATCCATTCGTTCGCGTGATAAATCACTTGATTAAAACGCGGAGCCAGCCTATGCCGATAGCAACTCTCGACCACCAGTCCCGCCGCATAAGAAAACATCGACGCCTCGTCATAATCCCCATAAGCATGAAGCGAATCAACGCCGAAATCTTCCCACAAACGGGTGTATATTTCATTCTTGATTGCAAAATAAGGCTGAAAATCCACCAATATCACAATCGGATTTCCCGGAACATTCCATCGCCCGAGACGAACATGCAAACCTTCGGAAGCCGCTTGAAGCCGCCACTCTTCCCATAAATGCCCATCTTCCGCGAACAACGGATTTTCCTTTCCTTTCCATACATCCGGCCCGATAAAAACGATTCTATCTTCCCACACGCTTTGCAAAGTCTTCGCACGAGTGGACAAAACCGTATAGATGCCACCCACTTTGTTACACACTTCCCAACTCGATTCAAAGATAAAATCAGGCCGGTTTAATTCTTTTTTCATTCCTAACCTTTTATTATACATGAGCAAAGTTACAAATAATACAGAAATAACAAAAGGAAAATGTCTGTTATTCAACAAATAGCCCGCAAAAAACTATTGGAAAGGAGCGAAAATCCACGAAACAGCTTATCTGTATTTATTCTAAAAACCGTTAACGGACTTCTTTTTTCGGAAAACTTGGAGTATCTTTGAAAAAATCAACGAATATGAAAAAATACATCCTTTCCGCATGCTTATGCGCCTACGCCGCAATGTCAGGAGCACAACAACCGTTCAAATGCACCCTCTATGACCGCGAGAACAAAATAAACCTCTATATTGACTTATACGAAGAAAGCATCACCGTGCCGGGCATGGAAATGTTCGGTCCCCTGCACGGATATATGAACGGGAATATTTACGGGATATGGATGATCACGTCCTCTAAAATAGAAAATGAAAAGTCTGCCACCCTCAGATTCTCGAACGATTTCGGATCTGAGACCCAACAAGTGAAACTGACGATGGAGAATGACTCCACTTATGTGTTTGAGCAAGAAGACGGAGCTGTGCTCAAAAAAGTCGTCGAGAACCGGAAACTGGCAAAAATCCCCAAGAAACTGATTTTCATGCCGCGCAAGCAATAAAAAGGACGCGGGTCGCATGTTTTCTCAACCCACATGCGGCCCGCATTCTTTTTTGTGCTGTCACATTTTAATCCCCCACAAACGGCGACAAATAGCGTGGAGGGGTGATTGATTCTCCCTGCCTTCACATACTTTCACGCACGAATGGTCAGTTCCGCCGGAATTGGAAACCCAACTGCAACCCGTCATAACCGCCGGCCAACTTCCCTACGAGGTTCAGCGTGCTGTTAGACGTCATGTTGGAGATATTGGTGAAAAACTCCAGCAACTTATCCGCCTTGAATGTAATTTGCAGGTTGTCACTCTTCACGGCCACATTGGCTGTGACAGGACGGGCATTCAACAAGATGGCCTTTCGTTTCAGGGAAAGTTCATTCTCACTGACGGCATAAAAGCCTTCTATCGTCTGGGATCCTATTTTCATCTGGAACGTGGAGTCGCCATCGAAAGACATTTCCACCTTTCCTTCCGTGAAGCCTATCTTTTCCAAATACTTTTGCAAGGTGTTCTCCAATGTGTTGGCCATGAGTTTTCCGCCGGCTTTGTTCAGCAAATTAGAAGATTCAAAAGCCACTGCCGGACTTTCGTAAAACCAGATTCCTTTCAAGCTGGAGTTATCCACTTTGTCTTTACCAATCAGGTTTTGGAACAGAGACACCAAACCACCGACCTTCTCCTCCGCCGTTGTCTCGGACTGGGTCGTAGTCTGGCTTCCACCGCCCAACACCCCTTTCAACAAATTACCCAATTGAGCCTGCGCGTTCATGGCAAACATCAGGCTCAGGCACACCAAAGCCATTTTCAATCTCAATCTTTTCATCGTTATATATGTTTAGTCCACAATAATTTTTTTCGTTTCCTTTCCCTTGCGCATGATATACACGCCCTTTGGCAACGTCTTCGCCCCCTCTTGAGAAACGGCCTGCAACACGCCATTCAGAGAATAAATCTCCGCCCTGTCTTCTGCGTTTTCCTGCAACACCGAAGATATGCCCGTTGAAGTCATCTCCACCCGGCAAGTATCCGAATAAGGCGAATCCTCATATTCATCATGCATTGCCAGGACGCGGCATACATATGCGTCATAGGCTTCTGCCGGCACCACATTTCCTAAATCCACCCTGCACGAAGTGGAACGCACAGAATCCATCACGGCCACAGGATGTTCCAAATAGGCACCTGCGGGATCCATTCCATAGATCTCCACCGCATAGCACTCAGCATTCAAACAGCCCTCCCAGGCAAGCATGAATCCGTCTGCTGCCACATCGTCCGCCTCCACGCCCTCCGGAGCCTCCAGACGGCCTTTGGGCATGAACTTGAACACCACGTCACCATTCTCCAATTCGCGGATCTGCTTGATCGGTTTGCCCATGAATCCGCCCGTAAAGACCACCGAAGAAGGCACCGAAGTGTCGGTCAGCGACTCGTTGCCGGACACGCCCGGATAAAGCTGGCCACTCAAGGCATTGGCCAACTCGGCCGAAGAACTCGCATTATACTGCCCGACATATAAGTTATTGGCCGGGAAAAATGTCATGCGCTGATGGTCTGCATCCACATTCAGCCGGTTGGAGGTCCAGACATTGTGGTCGTAATCCACATGGGTGACCAGCATGCCATGACCGATACTGCCCAACGAGGAATCCCACCCCACGGCCTGGCGGTTCTCCACCACATAATATTCGTCAGGGTTCGCCTCGTTTACGATCTTATATCCCACGCCACCGGCTTCAAGGGGACGCAGGCGCACCGTGGTGCTTCGTTCAAGCGTCTGCAACGGCCGCCATTGCAGGAAATCACGCTCATAAGCCGTGTAGCCGCAAGGGACTTTTCCATTGTCCACGTAACTCCCCGAATCCATCAACGACCAATAAGACATTCCCAACGCCGTATAATACTGCGTGTCATAAGTGTCAGGCAAGCCTAACGAATGGGACAGTTCATGACACACCGTCCCGATTCCCACCGGTATGGATCCTGCGGAAGTCAGCGTCAGTTCTGCGCCACAGGCCAAAACCGCCACCGTGACCTCGCCGATGGTAACGGGCGAAAGCAACTCTTTCGGCCAAATGACATATTCCGGCGCGCCGTTGTCGTTTTCCGAAATTCCGGCATAGATGAAAAAAGCCAAGTCCACCACCCCGTCGCCATTATTGTCATAGGTCTCCGCGAAGTTTCCATCCAGGGCGATGGCCTGCTCCAAGGCTTCGCGGCAAAAATCCCGGAAACGGATGTCCGTCACGCTCCCGTTGTTCTCCCCATAATAGGCCACGGGCTGTGCCAATGTCACCGGCCCCATCACATGGAACTCGGGCAAAAAGGCACTGTCGCTCTGCTGCACGAAATAATCACGCACGGCCCCTCTGCAGCCCGCTCCCGTATAGAGGTTTCCGTCGCGTGTCCCGTTGCAATACTTGTCATAATATTCCTGGATGGCCTCGTCCGTATCGGCCACCGTCATCTTCACGTCCGAGAAATTCACCAGGATCACCGGTATTTTCGGACTGCCCACACACGGCATGGGCGCGTTTTCTTTCGCGCCGACTCCCGTGGAACGCGTGCTACGCGCTTCCGGCAAAAGCGCAGACGGCTTTTTCCCAGTGCTCACAAACAACCCTTCGGCATTTTTCTCCACCACGCAACCGCGCTCATCCAAGTAAAAGCTACGGTGCTCGTCCCCGCAAAACCGAATGTTCTGATACGTGCCGTCAGCCATTTTGGCGCGGAACACATAGCTTCGCGCCGGCACGGCAAACAGATCCACTGCCATCCACAAAAGACATAAAATTTGCAACCATTTCATACCAGTTTCATTTTTTCAGGGCAAAAATACAAAAGTTTTTTCTTTTGCCCCGTGACTTCGATATTTTTTTTAAAGGAAGAACAGCCTGGATGTCGGTCTCAATGCTCCTGCTCCACCGTCTCCGCGTTCACAGCCCCCTGGGCCTCGGCGCTCAACTGAAGTTTGCCACGGTAAAAGCGATCGCGCTCCTTGCGGGCCGCTTTGGCATACAAGTCACCGATAATTCCGTCGGCAAGCCCTATCGTCGGCACATACACGAAGTTGGCGTGAATGCAATCGGCGATGATAAGGAAAATTTCGGCCGCCGGCACGATCACGTCTGCCCGGTCCGGCTTCAGGCCGAAACGATCCATCCGCTCCTCGATGGAAAGCGGTTGCAAGCGGTTGTGCAGCGCACGCAATGAGCTAACGGGCAGGATCAGTTCCTTCTTGTTCTTCTCCTCGGCCAGCCGGAAAAGTTTATTGATGTTGCCGCCACTGCCTATGATATTGATAGGACCATAATTGGCATACATGCCTTCCATGTCGGCTTTCAGACCGTCCACGATCCCGTCCTTCACCGCCCGGTTCAACAATCGGATCGTCCCGATGTTGTAACTCATCGAGCCCACCAGCCTGCCTTGGTGGATCAGAGTGATTTCCGTGCTTCCTCCTCCCACGTCCACATACATGAACGTGCCTTCCTTGTCCGGCAGCTTCTCAATGTGGTTCCCATAGAGGATGCCTGCTTCTTCTTTTCCGTCGATCAGGTCAATGCGGATACCGGTCTTCTTCTCGATTTTGGCAATGAGCGCCTTGCCGTTTTTGGCATCGCGCATGGCACTTGTGGCACACGCCCGGTAATCCGTCACGTCATACATGCGCATCATCTGTTTGAACCCCTTGATCATGCGCATCATCATCTCGGCCCGTTCTTTCCCGATTTTCCCTTTCGAGAACACGTCCATGCCCAGGCGCAAAGGATAGCGGATAAACAGCACTTTCCGGAATTTAGTCTCTCCCAACGGGTTGTGGTCAATGTTCTTGATCAACAGACGCGCGGCGTTCGTCCCAATGTCTATTGCCGCAAAGTTCATGCCCTCAATCATATCTCTTCTTTTTTAAGGGCGGCACGCATCTCCGCCACTTGATTCTCATAATAACGGTATAATCTCTCTTGCGAACGGAAAGGCGCCGGGTTTTCCGGATCCGCGAAGAAGCGGTTCTCTCCCGTCCCGTCCACGATTCGTCCCTTTTGGTTGTCTTTCAAGCCCCACTCCACGATCCGTTTCAACTCCTCTTGAATGAACGTATTGTAGACCGGTGTCATGACTTCGATGCGGTTGTCGAGGTTGCGGGGCATCCAGTCGGCGCTCCCCATGAAATAACGTTCGTCGCCCCCGTTGCAGAAAATCAGGATGCGGCTATGTTCCAGATAGCGGTCAATGATGCCATGAATGCGGATGTGGTCGCTCTTGCCCGGGATGCCCGTCACCAACGAACAGTTTCCACGCACCAGCAAGTCCACCTCCACGCCGGCGGCAGAGGCTTCATAGAGCTTACGCATGATGTCCTCATCCGTGACGTGGTTGATCTTCACCTTGATGTAGGCGGGCTTGCCCTGACGTTTGTTCTTGATTTCATTCTGCATCATGGCCAGCACGTTCTTTTTCATCGTGTTCGGCGACACGAGCAGTTCCTTGAAGCGCACGGGCAAGAACGGTTTCTCTATGAAGTGGAACACGTTGGCCACGTCTTTCACGATGGAAGGAGCCGCGGTCATCAGCATGCAGTCGGTGTAGACCTTGGCATTTCCTTCATGGAAATTCCCGGTGCCGACGCAGGCGATGTCGTTGCCGCCTGTCATTTCCACCCACAACAACTTGGAATGCACTTTCAGGCCTTCCACGCCGAATATGACGTTGATGCCCGCATCCTTCATGCGCTTGCTCCACTTGATGTTGCTGGACTCGTCGAAGCGCGCCAGCAATTCGATGACCACCGTGACCTTCTTCCCGTTCTTCGAGGCGGCAATCAGGGCTTCCACCACCTTGCTGTCCTTGGCCAGGCGGTAGAGCGTCGTCTTTATCGACTTCACACGGGGTGAAATCGCCGCCTCGCACAGCAACTGGATATAGTGGTCGAAGGAATGATAGGGCACATGCAGGAAACGGTCCTCCTCCCGAATCAGGTCCAGCATGCTCCTTGCGCCCGTGAACTCGGGCCGGAACAGAGGCTTCCAGGCCGGATATTTCAAATCCTTGCGCCCGCAATCGGGGAACTTCATCAAGTCTTTATGGTTCTGATAGCGCCCGCCGGACAAGGTCGTGTCAAATTTGTCCAACGAAAGGTTCTGCATGATTTTCCGAAACAAGTCCTTCGGCATCGAGGCATCGAAAATCACCCGGATGGGCTGGCCGTTCTTTCGGCTTTTCACGGCGCGCTGCACTTTTTGCAGGGTGCCGGCGTCCAATTCGTTGTCCAGTTCCATTTCCGCGTCTTTCGTGAACTTGAAGGAATAGGCCTCGAAATGGTCAAAATCCACACTGACAAAAATCATCGGGAGGCAAAAACGGATCACGTCGTCCAGGTACATAATGTAGTGCGTGTCGTCTTCCCCCACCGGAAGCTCCACGAAACGGCCGAATTTGTCTACCGGCACTTTGATCAGCGCATATTCCTTCTTGGGCTTCTTGGCATCGTCATGCCAACAGGTCATTTTCACGGCCAGATAAATGGTGTCGTCCGACTCGTTGGCCAGCCGTTCGGCCTGCGACAACCAGATCGGATTGGTAAATCCGCCCAGATTGTTGCGGAAATAAGAGCGGATGAACATCTGTTGCGGCTCGGTCAGTTGCTTTTCGTTAATGATGCAAATCTTCTCCTCGGCCAATTCCTTGGTCAGCTGCTGCACCACATATTCGAATTCTTTGTTATAGCGGTTGTTCAGCCGGTTGATTTCCTTGATCGTCTGTCCGGCCTCCTCGCTTTGGGACTTCATCTGCTTCACGTTGCTTTCGGCAATGCGCGCCTGGGTGGCCATCCGCACGCGGAAGAACTCATCCAGGTTGTTGCTGTAAATGCCCATAAAGCCCAACCGCTCCAACAGGGGCACTTCCTTGTTTTTGGCTTCCTGCAGGATGCGATAGTTGAAAAACATCCAACTTATATCTCGCGGGATCATCGGCAATGCCATCCCGGCCGTTTTTTTCACTTCCATGTGTTTCGATTTGTTACGGTTTTACAAAAATACGGATAATCTCATGAAATACAAAAACTTCCAGCCGGAATTTTCAAATAAAAGTCCCGGCTGGAAGCGTCAATGCCATGTGTTTACTGCTGGAAGTTCCGGTAAGCGCGCAAGTAATGGCGCAAACCACTCAGCAATTCCTGGGTCTCCTGCAGGAGGTTCAAATAGACCAAGGACACTTTCAGCCCCTGCGACAGGTCCATCTGGATGCGGTCTTCCTGCGCCTTGCGGAGTTCGGACAACTTTTGCTTGTAGGCGTCTTCCTCCGCCAACAGGGCGTCGATGTGGTCATAATCCTGGTCTTCCACGATCTGTTCGCTACGCATCAGGTAGTCGACAATCTTCTTCTTCACCGGGAGGATTTCCTCGATGCACTCGCGCGAGAGCGGATTGAAATTGTTGTCCACATGTTCCTTGCAGGGATCCGACATGCGTTTCAGGCAGTAGAGCATCTGCTCGCCGCTGTTGGAGGCCAGATGGAACCATGTGTTCTTCTCCAGGGAAATCCGTTTGTCAATGCGGCGCATGCCCACCAGTTCCCGCTGGCGCAATTTCCGGCGCAACGACTTTTCGGTGTCGATATGCTTCACGGCCCGGCGCAACGTTTTCAAGTCTTCGTCCACGAAGCCGTTCACGATGTCTTCATACGTTTTCCACACGAAGTCCAGCATGTTCTGCTGCGTCACGGCCACGTGCTTTCTCAACAGTCCCCAGCATTCCGCCTTGTCTTTCGTGCCCATCATCTGCTTGAACAACTGGTCCTGGTAGTCCACCTCTTCCTTGCTCTTGGAGGAGAAGTTGCTCCGGATGAGGATGAACATCGCCGCGAAGACGAACAGGGCCATCACCACCGCGCCGCCATAATACATGGCGATCGTCACGATGGCGCAAGCCGTAAAGGCGATGCCAGCCGTGAGGAACCAGCCGCCAATCACGTTCAGCACGCCCGTGATGCGGAACACGGCACTCTCACGCGTCCAGGCGCGGTCGGCCAAGGAAGCGCCCATGGCCACGATAAACGTCACATAGGTGGTGGACAGCGGCAGGGTCAACGATGTGCCCAAGGCAATCAGCAAACCGGAAAGCACCAGATTGATGGACGCGCGCACCAAGTCGAAAGCGGCCCCTTCGGCCAGGATGGCCTCGTCCTTGTTGAAACGGCGGTCGATCCAGTTCAGCACGGGGCGAGGCGTATATTTCGAAATGAACTCGTTCAGGTTGTTGGCGCCGCGCACGATGCTGCGGGCCACGCGCGACGAGCCGAACATTTCCTCGCCCTCGTCCTGGCGGGAAAGGTCCACGGAGGTCTTCACCACGTTTTGCGCCTTCTTGGAAGTGGCCAGGGCATATACCATCACTACGCCGGAAGCGAACAAAAAGAAAAACGGAGTCTTGGCACTTTCATTAAGCGACCCCATCAAGTACGTGCCGGCCTGACCCGCACCATTGGCGGCATAGTCCTGATAAGCCGAATAAGCAGCCAAAGGCACTCCCACGAAGTTCACCAGGTCATTGCCCGCGAAAGCCAAGGCCAGGGCAAACGTGCCGAGCAGGATGATGATCTTGAACACGTTCACCTTGCACCAGTGCAGGATCTGCATCAGCACCGTGCTCGCCACGAAGCAGATCAGCACGAAAGCGCCGGTATTCCCGTCAATCCAGGCATGAAACTCCGGCGTCATGAACGTCGTGCCTTTCAACCCGTTCAACAACGCGAAGTAGACAATGCTCGTCACGGCAATACCGCCGAAAATCCCGATTTTCCACTTCAGGTTCGACTTATAATTAAAGGTGAAAATCAGGCGGGAAAGCCACTGGACGAACGTCCCGCAGATAAACGCCACCGCCACGGAGAGGAAGATGGCCAGGATGACGGACAACGCCTTGTCGGTGTTCAGCAAGTCGGCGAAGGTCAGCATGCCCGTGTCGTCCGACATGATCTTCAGCAACGAGAGGACGAACGTGCCCCCCAGCAACTCGAACACCATGGACACCGTCGTGGAAGTCGGCATGCCCAACGTGTTGAACACGTCCAGCAACACCACATCCGTCACCATCACGGCCAGGAAGATGCACAGCAAGTCGTTGAAGCTGAACATCTGAGGCTGGAAAATGCCATGCCGCGCGATGTCCATCATGCCGTTGCTCATCGTGGCACCCACGAACACGCCGATGGAAGCCACGATCAGGATGGTGCGGAAACGGGCCACTTTGGCTCCGATGGCCGAGTTCAGAAAGTTCACGGCATCGTTGCTCACGCCGACAATCAAGTCCACTACGGCCAGCATGAACAAGAAAAGGATGAAACTAAAATAAACTATTTCCATAAATTGATATAAATAATTATAATTAATTTCCGGTTGCAAAATTACAACGCAAAGATGTAAGACGTGTGTCATTCGTATTAAGATTGTGTTACAACCATAGAAAATCACACTCTTTTCAGATGCTTGCAGATCGCACAGGCATCACCCCGAAAGCACGGCTTCGGCGGCGTCCGATCTCCCCCCCAATGCAATAACATGCCCCGTACCAGACCGGCATCCCGGGCACAGGTCAATATTGTCCTATTTCGAGACCCCCTTTATTCCGCTAAAAGCCAATAGAATGGAAATCTCAAGAGGAAAATGGATTTTTCTCAAGTCATTAACATTCTTTTCTCAAGGGATTCACATCTTTTTCTCAAGAGAAAAATCCGCGTCACGCTTGTCTCCCCGCACATCGTGAAACGCACGACGCACACCTTCCGCGCCCAAAAGATTCCGCTTCATGAAAGCGCCCAATAGGCGCACGCCACCACATACGCCATGGGCAACACAATCATCAGGGCCACGATGACATCCGGCGGCACCCTGACGACCCAACTGTCCTTTCCCCAGAAACGCCGCAGGACCTTCTCCTTCCGTCTACCCGACTCATAAACCATGTCGGCCCACAAGGCACAAGCCACAGCAGGCAAGAACACTACCGCGTAGAACCAGAGATCTTTCCAAGCACGAGTGTCGCCCCCCATGGCATCCAGCCCCAACAACGTCCCCGCAACCAGGCAGGCCACCATCCAGAACACCACCCTGCCAAAGTCAAGGAAACCGCCCGCCGCCCGATTCCGTTCGCGCCATTTATAATACAAGTAATCCCACAGCCACATCTCCGATTCCCCCTCACCGTTCCACTTTCCGGCAGGCCAACAAACACACCATGTAGTCCGACGTGTCCTGCGCCCGGTAAAGCGCGTCCGCATCGGTCACGCCCGTCACCCTCCGCATCTTCTTGCGCATGCCTTCCGTGAGAAACTCCCGCAGCAACGAGTCTGCGGAGTCCTCCATGGAAAGGGCCATCCACGCCCGGTAGAAGTCCAAAATGCGCCCGGAATAGTCTGCCGCCCACAGACCCTCCTCTCCCGCATGCGCCAGAAAGGCATCCAGGTTCCTGCCGTCGCCCACGCCTTTGGCAAAGGATTCGCCCCACCCGGCCGCCAGAATCGCCCCCACGAAACTCCACAAATAGATTCTTTTCATCTGTGAAATCAAGCTAATGGTTTACTTTTGCAAAGTTAAACAAATCTTTGTCCGGGAAACCGGGAAAGAAGATAAATTTTAAACTAACTTTGCAACCGGAAAAATAGAAGCAATGAAGAATCACATATTCCTGCTGGCCGCGGCACTCGCTTTCACCACCACCGGCCACGCACAAGAAGAAAAAGCCCCGCGCAAATGGTGGCAGGACATCAAGCAAAACACGACCTTCGGCGGATACGTCA
>CALUNJ010000033.1 GCA_944321975.1 uncultured Paraprevotella sp. | reverse complement strand
TATCTTCGCCGAAACGCATCTTGGAAAAGCCCCCCAGACGGCGGTACACCTCCGCCCGCACCCCCATGTTGAACGAGCGGGGATAGAACTTGTCCATCTTCTTCTTCCCGCCCCGGATGCCTCCGGTGGTGAGAAACGAGGTCATGGAATAATTAATGGCCTTCTGCACGGGAGTGAACGACTCGTGTGCGCGGTCCGGACCGCCGAACGCATCCGCCGGCTCGCGCTTCAATTCGTCGTCCACGGCCTGAAGGTAGCCCGGCGGAAGCACACAGTCGGAATCCAGCACGATCAGATACTCACCCGCGCTCCGCGCCGCCCCATAGTTACGAGTCTGACCGGGGCCGGAATTGGGCTTGGCATAGTATTTCACATCCAGGCTGCCACGATATTTTTCCACCACGTCGCGGCACGGACGCGACGAACCGTCCTCCACCACGACCACCTCGAAATCTGTAAACACCTGCCCCGCCAAGCTCTCCAAAAGCTCATCCACCTCATCGGGACGGTTATAAACCGGTATAATCAACGAATATCTCATGGTTCCATCTCATGCAAAAGGGGAATACGAACCCCGTCAGTCATCCGACAAAGATAATACAAAAAAGCGAGATACAGGGGCAGATTGCAAAAAAATGATTGAAGGTTAGTGATTTACACAAATCGGGCGGATTGAGGGGAAGGCCGGCCGGAAAGCCCTATACCCAAAGAATACAAGGATTTCCGGCCTCAGCCGGCAGACGGGCCTACATGGCGCGGCACACAGGAATAACGGGAGAGCAGGATTGCAGCGGGGGCATCTCCAAAAGTTTGCAGCGCAGAAGCGGAAGACGTTTCCACGGCCTCGCGGAGGGAAAAGACCACGTGGCGGAATGGCACAAATCGCGCTCAAGAGGAAGGAAAATTTTTCTCAGGCGATTCACATTTTTTTTGCTTGAGAAAAAAATGTGAATCGCCTGAGAAAAACCCGCCTGGCCCAATCGTCGTCTATCCAATTGATTATTAATAAAATAAATCTCTGCCCAAAAACAAAACCACATAGACTCGGGAATGGAGCTTACGGAGGGGGCAGGAGGGGGACGGGGCAAGGCCGCATGGGGCCAGATGGGGGCTATCGCCTTCACACGCCGGAAGGCGCGAAGGCCGGCCACGCAGAAAAGAGGAAAGGGCGCGCCCCCTTGATGAGGAAGCGGGAACAGCCCCCCCGCCATATCGCCCGTGCTCCGGAACAACCACCCAAGGAACAGGCACAAAAAAAAGCGAACGGCCAGGCGGAAAATGCCTCGCCATTCACTTTTTTATGGCAATGGAAAAACGGGAAAAGCCGCCTTTCTCTTACTTCACGCGGCCAAGATAAGAACCGTCGCGGGTGTCCACCTCGATCATCTCGCCCTCATTCACGAAAAGCGGCACACGCACCGTGGCTCCCGTCTCCACCGTGGCAGGCTTCAAGGTGTTGGTGGCCGTGTCGCCCTTCAATCCCGGTTCCGTATAAGTGATCTTCAGCACGACTTTAGTGGGCACGTCGGCATAGAGCACCGTCTCGGTCGAAGCGTCGGAAACCACGTCCACCACTTCGCCCTCTTTCATGAAGTCCACCCCGTTGATTTGTTCCTTGGCGATGGGAATCTGCTCAAAAGTCTCCTGATTCATGAAAATGTAATCATTGCCTTCCTGATAAAGGTATTGGTAGGGGCGGCGTTCCACGCGCACATCCTCCAAAGCCTCCCCGATGTTGAAACGGCGGTCGAGGACATAGCCGTTCACCACATCCTTCAATTTGGTGCGCATGAAGGTGTTCCCTTTTCCGGGCTTCACATGCAGGAAATCAATGCAGAAATACAACTTGCCGTCCAAACGGATGCAAGTCCCTTTTTTAATGTCTTGAGCGTTAATCATAAAAATATAGCTTTTGATTCGGTTTAAATATCCGCGCAAGGAATTGTCCTCTCCTTTTGCGCCTGCAAAGTTAATGGAAAAAAGAAAAAAAACACAAAAGTTTTGGAGGAAAATGACTTAACGCTTGCTTTATTTAAAAAAAGTGCCTAATTTTGCACCCCGAATCGGAATTAAAACAATAAAACTATATAGAACAATGAAAAGAACATATCAACCTCACACGAGACGGAGAAAGAACAAGCACGGGTTCCGCGAAAGAATGTCCACGGCCAACGGCCGTAAAGTGTTGGCCGCACGCCGCGCCAAAGGCCGCAAGAAACTGACGGTTTCCAGCGAACACCACAAAAAATAAACCGCGGGACGCATTTGCACAAGAAAACAGGAAAAAAGAAGTAAGGGCGACTTTACTTCTTTTCTGTTTTTTATTACTAACTTTGAACCCGAATATTCAGCGACCGCATCATGACGATAAAAGATTTTTTCGGCAAACTGACCAGCAAAATCCTTTGGGTGAACCTCTTGGCCATGTGCCTGGTGGTGGTGGCCATCGCCGTGGGCGTATGGATCGCACTGGAACGCTACACCCTGCACGGCATCGAAATCACCGTTCCCAACGTGAAAGGCATGCTCGTGAGCGATGCCAAACGCACGATGGAACGACAGGGGCTGACCGCCGTCGTCAGCGATTCCGGCTATAACAAGACCATGCCGGCCGGCACCGTGCTCGACCAGACACCGGCCAACGAAAGCCGTGTGAAACCAGGACGTGAAATCTTCCTGACCATCAACACCACCAGCACCCCCACCATCCCCCTGCCAGACATCGCCGACAACAGTTCCCTGCGCGAAGCCGAGGCAAGGCTCAAGGCATTGGGCCTCAAACTCACCCCCTGCGAATACGTGGACGGTGAACGCGAATGGGTCTACGGCGTGAAATACCGCGGGCACAACCTTTTCGGAGGCGACCGCGTGCCCATCGACGCCGAGCTCACCCTGCAAGTAGGCAGCGGGGACTTCGGCGACGACTCGCTCTACGACGACCCCTCAGGCTCCGACTTCGCCACCGAAGGCACCGACACGGAATACACGGAGTTTCCCTGAGCGGGAACTCCTCACCGCAATAGCACCACCCCTATGGAGGAAGAAGAAGAAAAAAGAACATACGCCCTGCCGGACATCCACGACACCGGAGAAGAAGACCCCGACGAAGAGGGCGCATCGGTGTTTGAACACCATCGGCTAAAAGCCGACAGCGGGCAAAAGCCCATGCGCATCGACAAATTCCTCACCGAGCACCTCGGCAACACCTCGCGCAACCGGCTGCAACGGGCAGCCGAACAAGACTTCATCCTGGCCAACGGCCGGCCGGTGAAAAGCAGCTACAAAGTGAAGCCGGGCGACGAAATCGTCATCCTGCTCGACCGCCCCAAATATGACAACGACATCGTACCCGAAAACATCCCCCTCCAGATCGTGTATGAAGACCGCGACCTGCTGGTCGTCGACAAGCCTGCCGGACTGGTGGTGCATCCGGGATGCGGGAACTACACGGGCACCCTGGTGAACGCCATCGCATGGCACCTCAAGGACGATCCGGACTATGACCCGAACGACCCCGCCGTGGGTCTCGTGCACCGCATAGACAAAGACACCTCGGGGCTGCTCGTGGCCGCCAAGAACGCCGACGCGAAGACCCGGCTCGGGCTGCAGTTCTTCCACAAGACCACCAAACGGCTCTACAACGCACTCGTCTGGGGCTGTTTCACCGAACCGGAAGGACGCATCGAAGGCAACATCGCCCGCCATCCGAAGGACCGCATGCAAATGGCCGTGTTCCCGCCCGACAGCGGCATCGGGAAACCGGCCGTCACACACTACCGCGTGATGGAAAACCTGGGGCACGTGGCGTGGGTGGAATGCCGGCTGGAAACAGGACGGACCCACCAAATACGAGCCCACATGAAACACATCGGGCACCCTCTCTTCAACGACGCACGGTATGGAGGCGACGAAATCCTTCGCGGGATGCCCACAGGAAAATACCGCCAATTCGTGCAGAACTGTTTTTCCGCCTGCCCGCGGCAGGCGCTCCATGCCCGCACCCTCGGCTTCACCCATCCGCGCACGGGAAAGGAAATGCACTTCACCTCGCCCCTCCCGCCCGACATGGCCAACCTGCTGGCACGCTGGCACACCTACGCCACCCACCGGGACGACTAAACAATCACCATAACCAAACCAGCATCAAATCAACAGAAACATATGAAAAGAATTATCGCGATTGTGGCAGGGGGCGATTCCTCTGAACACGATGTTTCGCTGAGGAGCGCCGAAGGCATCGACTCCTTCCTGGACAAGGAAAAATATGAAGTGTACACCATCGAAATCAAAGGAACCGCATGGGAAGCCCACCTGAAAGACGGCCGCCGCGCCGCCGTGGACCGCAACGACTTCAGCTTTGCAGACGGCGAACAGCGCATCCGCCCCGACTTCGCCTACATCACCATACACGGCACACCGGGCGAGAACGGCATCCTCCAAGGCTACTTCGACCTCATCCACCTGCCCTATTCCACCTCAGACGTATTGGTGGAAGCCATGACCTTCAACAAGTTCACCCTCAACCAGTATCTGAAAGGATTCGGCGTGGGCGTAAGCGAAAGCCTCCTCGTGCGCAAAGGCTTCGAACACCTCGTGACCGATGCGGAAATCGTGGAGAAAATAGGATTGCCCTGCTTCGTGAAACCCAACGAAGGCGGGTCAAGTTTCGGCGTGACCAAAGTGAAGGAAGCGGGCCAGATCCGCGACGCCATCCTGAAAGCCATGCACGAAAGCGACGAAGTGATGGTGGAATCATTCCTCGACGGCACGGAAATCTCTTGCGGATGCTACAAGACCCGCACCAAAGACGTGGTGCTTCCCATCACGGAAGTCGTCAGCCGCAATGAATTCTTCGACTACAACGCCAAATACAACGGCCAGGTGCAGGAAATCACCCCGGCACGACTCAACCCCGACACGACAGAGCGGGTGCGCCTCGTCACTTCTGCCATCTACGACATCCTGGGCTGCAGCGGCATCATCCGCGTGGACTACATCATCACCCGCGGCACTGGCCAAGACGGCAAAGAAACAGAAAAAATCAACATGCTGGAAATCAACACCACGCCCGGAATGACCGCCACCAGCTTCATTCCCCAACAAGTGCGCGCTGCCGGCATGGACATGAAAGACGTGCTCACAGACATCATCGAAGACAAACTTTCATAAAACCAAAAGAAAACTTATGCGACCCCCTGAAGAATTCGACGAAATACGCCCCTACGACCCGGAAGAACTGCCGGGCGTGATTGAAGAGCTCGTCGGCGACCCGGAATTCCGCGCCGCCGCCGAACAAGTGCTCCCGGACATCCCTTATGAAAAAGCCTGCGGGATGCTGCGCGGCTGCCACACGAACCTGGAGGTGCAACGGACGATGTTTTATCCGCTCCTCAAAAACCTCTTAGCCAAATGCAGCACACACTTTGCCCTCGAAGGCACCGGGAACGTGGACAAGACCATCCCGCACACTTTCATCACCAACCACCGCGACATCGTGACCGACTCGGCCTTCCTTTCCGTAGGCCTGCTCGACTGCGGTTTCGGCAACACCGTGGAAATCGCCATCGGAGATAACCTGCTCATCCGCCCTTGGATCAAAAAACTCGTGAGGGTCGACAAAGCCTTCATCGTGCAACGCTCGGCCGGCCTGCGCCAAATGCTGGCCTCAAGCACCCGGTTGAGCCGTTACATGCACTATGCCGTCACGGTCAAACAGGAAAGCATCTGGATCGCCCAACGCGAAGGCCGCGCCAAGGACTCGAACGACCGCACCCAAGACGCCATCCTCAAAATGATGGCCATGGGAGGAGAGGGGGGCACGGTCGAACGGCTTCGCCAACTCAACCTCACGCCCATCGCCTTGTCTTACGAATACGACCCTTGCGACTACCTGAAGGCACAGGAATTCCAACAGAAGCGCGACATTGAAGGATTCAAAAAGAGTCCTGCCGACGACTTGCTGAACATGCAGACGGGCATCTTCGGCTACAAAGGAAGAATCTGCTTCCGCATGGCCGCCTGCCTCAACCCATGGCTGGACACACTGCCCGCCAATTTGCCGAAAGCCAGCCTGTTTGCCGCCGTGGCCGCACGGATCGACCATGAAATCCACAAAAACTACGAGCTATACCCCGGCAACTATGCCGCCGCCGACCTGTTGAACGGCACGGAACGTTTCGCCACCCACTACACTGCGGAAGAGAAAGACAGATTCGAAAACTATCTGCAGGGACAAATCCGCAAAGTCTCCCTGCCACATCCCGACACGGACTTTTTGCGCGAACGGCTGCTCACGATGTATGCCAACCCGGTGTTCAATCATGAAACCGCCTGCCATGAAGAAGAATAAGTGTGCAGGAATCATCCCCGCCACCTGCCTCTGCCTCTTGTGCGCGGCGTGTGGCGGGGACGGCGACGGCGACTACTTCTACCCCTCTCTTGTCACAGAGTTTGTCGAACTGCAAACCGACGCGACAGGAACAGGCACCACATTCACCACGGACAAAGGCGAGACATTCGCCGTCAACACCCCATTGCAAGGCTTACAACCCGAAGCGGCCTATCGCATAGTGTGTGGTTACGAAACCAACGGGGAAACACGCGGGAACTTGCCGGTGGCACGGATCTACACGGTGGACAACGTGATTCTCCTGGAGCCCGCAGACTCGTCCACCGGCGGCGATGCACCGACCGGCATTGCCGCCGTATGGCACGGCGGCAACTACCTGAACCTGCAACTCACGCCCAAGACCCAAGGAGGCGAACAACAATGGAATTATCACGTGGACTCCGTAAGCCTTTCAACCGGCAGGCAGGTCCATCATCTCTCGCTCTGGCACAGCCAGCCCGACGACCCCTTCTCCTATTCCACCACGGTCTATGCCAGCCTGCCACTTCGCCAATTAGAAGGCCTTCAGCCCGGCGACAGCCTCACCTTCACGGTGCTCACTTTTGACGGGCCAAAGACATGGCAGTTCAATCTGTGAGACGCGTCGCTCCCTTCCTGGCGCAGAAGGAGCAAAAAGCCATTCCCGGTTGAACAAATTCAAGCCCGGACATTCCCGGCCATGCCCTCCAAATCCAGATTGGTGAAACGGCCTGTCGCCCGGAAGCCCAAAGCAGGGTACTCGAAAAAGGCAAAGCGGCGCTCCGTCTCGCCTTCCGTGTAGTCCCAAAGGCTGGCATATTCCTCCATGTCCTCTCCCATATCCCTCAACTGAAGCAAGTAGCGGTAGAGCGACTTGCTTTCGCGGATATAAACCTCGTTCATCCGGTCTATGACGGGACTATGGCGCCGCGTATGGTCGTGGTCGAAGCGCAATATGCGCCGCCCGTCGGCACCAACGCCAGCCAGCGTAAAGGTCATGCTTTTGCCGATGCCTGGCAAATTAAGCACATTGCGGTCGGTGGCCACAAAAGGAATGCCGCGTTCCGCACAAAACCGCCGGACGGCAGATGCCGGGCGTGACGTGCCACACAGCCGGGACATGAAGTCCGACTCACCGGCCAGTGAGAGCCGCCCGAAAACTTTCTCCTCGCACGACTCCTGCATAGAGCGGGCATTGGGGGCGAACACTTCGTAGTTTTCCTCAAAGCCTTTCACTGAAAAAGTATAGTAGCACACCACTCCCATCCGGTTCAACACACGACGCAGCTTGGCCGTATGCCCCCGGCGCGAAGCCGCCACGTTGAACACCAGCTGATTGGTGACCGCCCAGCCGGTGGAAAGGATGCGGCGTATGGCCTCGCGGGATTCGGGCGTGACTTCAAGCGGTGACTGAAAATGCGTCTGGATAAAGAACTGGCCGACCCCCGCCGCCGAGGCTTTCTCGCGGAAGGCACGAAGGATGTCGAGCAACTCGTCGTCGACCCGCATGGGCAGATAGACGGGAAGCCGCGTGCCGAGCCGCACGCGCTGCAACTCGGCATATTTCCCGCCGTCAGGACGACGGCGGTTGGCCTCGCGCTTGCGCACCGCCATCCGGCAGACCGCCTCCAGCAAGTGGCGCAACGTGGCGTTGCGGCTCATCAGGGCGTCGCCCCCCGTGATAAGGATGTCGCGCAATTGAGTGTCCTGCTCGAAATATTCCATCAGCCTCCGCAGCCGCATGTTCCAGCTTTCTTTCGGCCTCAGGCTTTCCAGTTCGAAGTTCAACCGCTTGCTCTGGAAGTCATACATCCGCTGGCAAGACGCGCAAAGCCCCCCGCAAGCCCGTCCCATCGTGTCGGGAATGAGAATGGCCACGTCGGGATACCGGCGATGAATGTTGTGCCCCTCCGGCAGCACCCATCCGGCCACGTTCGGTTTGCCGGCTTCCACGACGTCCTCGCGCTCCCAGGCGCGGATATGCCCGAAAGAATCCACCAGCCCCTGGGAATACATCACATAACTGCGAATGGCCTTGTCATCATACCCCTGCCCCGTAGGATTCAGCAAAGAAAGGTAATAGGGCGTGACGAACACCGGCATGCCTTTCTCTTGTGCCTGACGATAGAGGGACAGAGTGTGTTCATCCAACGTGCCGCCCAGCATGCGGTTCAGTTCGGCCGGAGTCCGTGCCGCCATGGCCAGGTGGAAGCGGTAGTCCCCCCACCATTGCTCCACGAGGGAAAGTTTCCCGGCCTCATCAAGCCCTTCGGGAAACGCGTAGCGAGACGTCCCGGGCTGCCTGTGCTCGATCTTCCGCACCAGATGCGCCATGATGCGCCGCTTGTTTTCCCGGCGCACTTCCAGCACATGGGGAGCCAGCCCGTCGGGCCAACGGCGCATCCACTTCCGGAGCGCCGCCTCGTCCGGACACTTCGCGACCGGCTCCTGGAGGCGGGCAAACAAATGATAGGCATCGAGCGCGAAATCGACAGACACCTCCTGCCGCCCGGCAAGGAAGCCCCACAGGAGCGACAAGGTCTCCAGCCGCACGTCCTCGCCACGGGACAGTTCATGCACCGTAGCCCCCTCGACATCCGCCAGACGCCGCAACGCGGCCGCCGCGCTGCCCGGAAGGGGAGCCTGGGGCAACGCCTCGCGCAACCTCCGCGCAAAATCCGCGCCATCCGTGCTCCGGTCGGCCAAGGCCACCCATTCCGGCAGATGCGCCTTAAACTTGTTTCTCACTTCGTCTGGTGTGATGTCTTTCCTGTGTGATGCCATAAGTGTTCCTTCGTTGTGATCCGCCACGATGTCATAAAAGTTTGGCGGACAAGTTTTTCATGCTTTAAAATTAAATAAAAAACTGCACATGGGCAAGCCCGGGCCTGCATTTTCAGGCTTTTTATGCACGAACCCTAAAAAGGTTGAAAAAGAGGATTCCCCCTCACAAAACCACCCGCGCACACACGGGAAAAAGCATAAAACCGTAATATGGGTAAGATTATCATCATTATGGTTTACGCCCGGTTGAGATAAAACCGCTACCTTTGTCCTGGGAAACCAGACCGGCTTCTTTACATTACGGAGACAATAGGATTATGAACAAGACACTCACCCTCATCCTCCTGACCGGAGGACTGCTGCCCGCCAATGCCAGGACGCCGGCATCCGACTCGACCGCCGTGGCGGAAACCCGCCCGTTGCACGAAGTCGTCGTGACCGGCACCCGGGACCAGGCCGACACAAGGCTGATGGCCACCACCGTGTCGGTCATCGGGCGTGAACAGATCGAACAGTCCCACAACCCCTCGTTGCTGCCAGTCCTGACAGAACAAGTGCCGGGCCTGTTCGTCACCTCGCGCAGCATCATGGGCTACGGCATCTCCGGCGGAGCCGCCGGCGGCATCAGCCTGCGCGGGCTGAGCGGAGGAAGCGGGCGGCTGATGGTGCTCATCGACGGACATCCGCAATACATGGGCCTCATGGGACACCCCATCGCCGACGCCTACCAGTCGCTGATGGCCGACCGCGTGGAAGTGTTGCGCGGCCCGGCTTCCGTGCTCTATGGCTCGAATGCCATGGGAGGCGTGGTCAACATCATCACCCGGAAGATGCAGGAAGAAGGAGTGAAGACCGACGTGGACTTGGGCTACGGCTCCTACAACACCTTGCAGGCCGAAGCCACCAACCGGGTGCGGAAAGGACGGTTCACCAGCATCGCCGGCATCTCATACGACCGCAGCGACGGCCATCGCCCGGACATGGGCTTCGAACAATATGGAGGCTACGCCAAGTTGGGCTATGCCTTCTCCAAGGCTTGGAACGTGAGGGCCGACCTCGACCTGACCCACTTCAACGCCTCGCAGCCGGGAGAAACCTTCGCCCCGCTGCTCGACGCGGACCAGCGCATCACCCGCGGGATGGCTTCCGTGGCCGTCGAGAACCACTACGGCAAGACTTCGGGAGCGCTGAGTTTCTTCTACAACTGGGGACGCCACAAAATCAACGACGGATATGACCCCGCCGAAGAAAGCCCGCTGGACTACCGCTTCCATTCACGCGACGACATGATGGGCCTTTCATGGTATCAGAACGCACGGCTCTTCCCCGGCAACCAGCTGACCGTGGGCGTGGACTGGTTCCGCATGGGAGGCGAAGCCTGGAACAAATTCATCGCGGGGGAACGGAACGGCGAACGGCAGGACATCGTAGACCAGGCCCAAAACGAAGTGGCAGGCTACGTGGACATCCGGCAAAACCTCGCGGAATGGCTGGCCCTCAACGTCGGCCTCCGCGCGGACCATCACGAACAGGCGGGCACGGAATGGATCCCGCAGGCCGGGCTGGCCTTCCTCCTGCCCCGCGAAGCGGACATCAAGCTGACGGCCAGCCGCGGATTCCGCTACCCCCTCATCCGCGAAATGTTCATGTGGGGAGCCGCCAATCCCGACCTCGAGGCGGAAAGCCTGTGGAACTACGAAGTGGCTTTCTCACAGGACGTGCCGGACAACCGCCTCAGCTACGGGGTCAACGCCTTCTACCTCAAAGGGGACAACATGATCGCCACCGCGTCGGTCGACGGGCGCATGAGAAACGTCAACACGGGAAAAATCGAAAACGCCGGGGTGGAGCTCCAAGCTGCCTGCCGGATCTCACGCCAATGGAACGTAGAGGCCAACTACAGTTTCCTCCACATGGCACATCCCGTCATCGCGGCCCCGGAACACAAACTCTATGCCGGTGCCTCCTTCCGGCAAGGCAGATGGGACCTTTCCACGGGCATACAATATGTGGGCGGACTCTACACGGCCGTGAAAAACAACGGAAACGGACAGGAAAAACAGGAAAACTTCGTGCTGTGGAACGTGCGCGGCACATTCCGCGCCACCAATTTCCTCGACCTCTACGTGCGCGGCGAGAACCTGCTGGCCCAACGCTATGAGACCATGGCCGGCTATCCCATGCCGAAAGCCACGTTCATGGGCGGGATCCACTTCCGCTTCTGACCTCCGCGCCCTCCGTCAAACGGACTGCCCGTCCCGGGCTCCCGTTTCCCAAAGTCCGCTCCTCCGCACGGGAGCGGACTTTTCCTTTCTCAAAAAAAGGGGGCACGCCCAAGGACGAAAGAAATATTCCGCAAGCCACACGGCCGCCCCCCTTCATCCGCCCGCAAGCCGCGCCCCCATCCGCCATCGTCCCGCCACGCAGGAAAAGAGCCTTCCCCGGCCTTATGGGAGAGCGAAAGGCCGGATCCGATAATTCACTGACTGCCAGCCACAAGAGAACAAAGAAGAGGAAACCGTTTTTTTCTCAAGCGATTCACATTTTTTTCGCTTGAGAAAAAAATGTGAATCTCAAGCCGAAAAAAAACGCACCTCTTGAAAACCTAAAGACACTTCCCGCCTGCACGCCATAGGCTGCCGGCACAAGACAAAAAGAAAACGCGGAAATACCCGCCTGCGGGGGACGTGCGGCAAACACGCCCCGCAGGCACGCCTCAACTGCGGCTCACTTCCAGCCCCTTTTCCGACAATGCCATCTCCACGAAACGCGCACGGTCGTTCAACGCCTCTTCCATAAGCACGCGGCGGATCCTCGAAGCGGCTTCCTCGTCCTTCGCCACCATGTACAAGTAGCCTCCCCCGCCCGCGCCGGGCAACTTATACCCCAGGCACAAGTCGTCCACCTTGCGGGCGATGGCCTGTATGGCCGGAGGATTCGTCCCCGCATCCAACCGGCAATTCTGCCGCCACGAACGCCGCACGAGCCTTCCCGTCTCCTCGAAACAATTCCGCTGGATGGCGTCATACATGTCCATGGCATGAGCCTTCATCCTCCCCAGCAACTCAAGCCGCTCCGTCTCGTTCAGGAACATGCCCTTCACGATTTCCGCAAGAATGCTTTTGGCCGTGCGGGTAATGCCCGTGTAATAGAGCAAATGGCACTGGCGGTACTCGGGAGCCGTGAACACGTAGTCCGGCAACCACCTGACCAAAGGCTTCTGATGGCAACCCGGATGAGTCTGCAACAGCTTCACCCCCTGGAGGATGCCGCCGTACTGGTCCTGCCAGCCACCTCCCGTGGTCAACAGCTGTTCCAGCACCAACGTGCGGTTACCTATCTCGTAACGGTCCCATCCCAGGCCGCAGAAATCATTCAACGCCCCCAACACCGTAGAAGCCAAAATGGAGCTCGTCCCCAAGCCCGAACCAGCCGGGATGGCAGACAGGAGCGTGATCTCAAGTCCCGTGCCGAATGCGTCCAGCTGGCGTTCCAACGAAGCGTGGCGCTCCGCGCAGAAATCCGGATGGAAACCCGACAAGACCAATGCCGCCTTCGGGATGGAAAACGGCGAACCCACTTTCTGGAAATCGGAAAGATCCTCGTACGTGCGCACCACTTCCATCGCGCCCAAGTCAATGGAACGCATCACGACGTGACGCTCCCGGCAGGGCTTCACGTAGACCTGCAAGGGCGGCTGGCCGTTCAGTTCGATGGAAATGTCCACCACGTTCCCGCCTTCCATCAAGCTGTAAGGCGGCGTGTCGGTCCATCCGCCCGCCAGGTCAATGCGCACGGGGCAGCGTCCCCACACGATTTGGTCGGCATACACGGAAAGACGGGGCTGCAAACGGGTCTCAAGCGCCGTCCCGGTCAACATCTCGCGCATCAGGCCGAAAGCCCTCTCCTCGTAAAGCCTTCCCTCCTGCCCCTTCAGGCTGGAAACCCGCGCCCGGAACATGGCATCGCTGATACGCGTCAGCCCGGCGGCGTCCTGCGGCAGTTCCGGCGGCAAGGGCAAGTCATGCCCGGCATAGGCGTGCGCCGCATCGTCCAAGTTCAATTGGTAAAAGACACTATGGTCATAATGAGCCGCCAGCAGAGGCAGGCTTTTCAGCCGGAAAGCCTCCCGTTGGCGCACCAGCCTTCGCAAATTCGCTTCTGCCGAAAGTTCGTCGGCCGACAGTTTCCGGGCTTTCCGCCATATGGATGCGCCCGCCGCGTCGTCCGGATCCGTCGTCATCCAACGCAACACCGCCCCCAATTCGTCCACATGCCCACAGACCGGGAACAAACGCGCGGCCTGTAGGTCATGGTTTCCTTCTATCTCCTCCGGCGACAAGCCCCTGCGCCCCAACCAGTCCCGCACAGGAATGCCCTGGTACAGGACGGCTTCGTCCAACAAGTCTCCCTTAAAGGCATCGTTAAACCCATAAGGACGGGCCGCAAAGGCCGACCCGCCCACCGGAACCACATCAATGCAAATGCCCTCGGACAAGGCCAGTTCCCATTGGTTTTCCGGCACGCCGGTCACAATGTTCCGGCAAGCCAGCCCCCACCTCCGGCCCACGAAACTGTTTTCAATCCATATTTCGGAGTTTGCCGGACGCAGAGGCACTTCCACCACCGCATTCTGCACGAACATGGCAGGATGGGGCTTCACCTTGCGGTGCATGATTTCCCGCTGGTCGGTCACGATGTTCTGCACGGCCAAAGTCGAAGAGATCATCTCGCGGCTCGTCCCATAATGATAGAAGCTGCCGCCTTCCAATGGCAAGACCACCACCTTGAGCCGGTTCAGTTCCTCGTCTTCCAACCGCGGATGATCGCCCAGGGCCAGGCCGAATTCCGCATACATGTCATAAAAAGACAAACGGCCATCCCGGCCTCTGGCCCGTTTCACCATCAAATCCACCGCGCGGTCGCTCAAAAGCCAAATGCCGATGTCCATCAAAAAAAGATGCTGGCGCATCAGCGCGGCAATCTCCTCCACGCCGGGCTTCTGCAACATGAAAGACAGCCTTTCCGGAGAATGCCGCCCGGCCACGAACACGCCGTGGTTCTTGGCCAGCTCCGGTGCGGCCCATAAGCCATAACACACCACGTCTGCCTCCGGAATGTCCTGCAACGGCTTGTCCGTGCGGATATACACGTCGCCACTTGCAACCAGCGTATGCAAACTTTCCGGCGCACGTTCCATGATCTGTTCATACAAAGGAAGCTGCAAGGACAACAAGTCTTGCGAGAGGCGCTGCCCGCGCTTCCACCGGAATACCGGCACCGGGGTCAAGACTTTCCCGGAAGGGGCATAAGCCGGCAAGCGCCGGCTTTGCCCTCCCGCATGCAACAAAATGCGCTTTTCGCGGGCCAGCCACGCCGTGAACGGCATTTCGCCCCGCCCCTCTGCTGCCCGGCAGGCTTCCAAAAGCCAGGCTGTCCCTCCTCCCGAACCTAACTTATGTCCCACTGGGTCGGAAGTACAGAACCATTCATCGTGCTCCACATGAGCTATTTCATGGAAACACCCCACCAGGTTCGGCGGGAGGGACAGTAGCTTTTTCATCGTCCTCACACCGTCTGATGATTAATGCAAATGCCTTTCAAATACCATTCATACAGCCGATGGACGCCCTCGTCGATTTCCACCTGATGGTGCCAGCCCAACCGGTGCAGTTTGGTCACGTCCGTCAGCTTCCGCATCGTGCCGTCCGGCTTTGAGGCATCCCAACGGAGTTCCCCGTTGAAGCCGATTTCTTCCTTGATTTTCCCGGCCACCTCGCGGATCGTGAGTTCCTTCCCGGTGCCCACATTAATATGGCAGTTCCGGACCTCCTTTTCCCCTGGGGCATAGGTGTCCTTGAAGTCCACATTCAACAACACATGCACGCTCGCGTCGGCCATCTCTTCACTCCACAAGAACTCACGAAGCGGGGTTCCGGTGCCCCACAAGGTCACCGTTTCCGGAGTAATGCCATAATGTGCCAGCACCGTCAAAATCTCTTCCTCGCCGGAACCGGCATCCACCACCACTTTCTCCCCATCCCGCATCATGCTCACAGGCCGCAAGCCGACATCTTTGCGCACAGCTTCCCAGTCGCCCTCATTCAGGCACTTGGACAAGTGGATCTTGCGTATCATCGCCGGAAGCACGTGGCTGTTCTCCAAATGGAAGTTGTCATTCGGGCCATAAAGGTTCGTGGGCATCACGGCAATATAATTCGTGCCATATTGCAGATTGAAACTCTCGCACATCTTCAATCCCGCGATCTTGGCTATCGCGTAAGGCTCGTTGGTATACTCCAAGGGGGAGGTCAACAGAGCCTCTTCCTTCATCGGCTGCGGAGCTTCCCGGGGATAAATGCACGTGCTGCCCAAGAACAACAATTTTTTCACACCATGACGGAAACTCTCTCCTATCACGTTCTGTTGAATCTGCAAGTTCTGGTAGATGAAATCCGCCCGATACTGCAAATTAGCCATGATGCCTCCCACATGAGCCGCAGCCAGCACCACCGCATCCGGCTGTTCCTCGTCGAAAAAGGCTTTCACTGCAGCCGCGTCCAGCAAGTCAAGTTCTTTGTGGGAACGTCCCACGAGGTTCGTGTAGCCACGTCCAAGCAGATTATTCCAAATGGCGGAACCCACCAAGCCGTGGTGTCCCGCCACATATATTTTGGCTGTTTTATCCAACATATGCTTATTCCTTGTCCAATTGTGCTTTCAAATGCAATTTCTTCACGAACTTCATGTCGTGCTCCACCATGATGCCCACCAACTCGGAGAAGGTCGTTTTTGTCGGATTCCACCCCAACAAGGTCTTGGCCTTCGTCGGGTCGCCCAACAATTGTTCCACCTCGCACGGACGGAAATACTTCGGATCGACTTCCACCAACACGCGTCCGGTCGCCGTGTCGATTCCCTTTTCATCCACTCCGCTGCCTTCCCATTTCAGTTCCACGCCCAGCTTCTGGAATGCCAGCGTGCAAAACTCACGCACGGTATGCATCTCTCCCGTAGCAATCACAAAATCTTCCGGAGTCTCATGCTGCAATATCAGCCACATGCACTCCACGTAATCCTTGGCATATCCCCAATCGCGACGGGCATCCAAATTCCCCAAATAGAGTTTGTCCTGGAATCCCTGGACGATCCGGGCTGCGGCCAACGTGATCTTCCGGGTCACGAACGTTTCCCCCCGGCGTTCACTCTCGTGGTTGAACAGGATTCCGTTCACCGCAAACATGCCATAACTTTCACGGTAATTCTTCGTGATCCAGAAACCATATTGCTTGGCTACGCCATAGGGCGAACGCGGATAGAAAGGAGTGGTTTCCTTTTGCGGCACTTCCTGCACCTTGCCGAACAATTCGGACGTGGAAGCCTGGTATATGCGGCAAGTCTTCTCCAAACCGCATATCCGCACGGCTTCCAACAAACGGAGTGTGCCCACAGCATCCGCCTCGGCTGTGTATTCCGGCACATCGAAAGACACTTTCACATGGCTTTGTGCCGCCAGGTTATAGATTTCCGTGGGATGAATGTCGCTGATGATGCGAATCAGCGAGCTGGAATCGGTCATGTCGCCCCAATGCAGATTCACCAAGCGGCTCTTTTTCATGTCGCGCACCCATTCGTCAAGGTAAAGGTGCTCGATACGCGCCGTATTGAACGAAGAAGACCTGCGCATGATGCCATGCACTTCATAACCTTTTTCAATTAAGAACTCCGCCAAATAGGAACCGTCTTGTCCCGTGATGCCGGTAATCAATGCTACTTTTCTCATAATCTCTCTTTTTGTTGCCTATTGCGAATACTGCAAAGTTATAACATTTTTCTGCAAACCTCACCACTTTGCTCCAGAAAAAGCTCACCATCCCCCGAAAAGCCATCGGCCGAAACACGCTTGCCGTTCCCTCACCTCGCATGGCCAGCGGCATCCCGACTACGAAGTTTTCAGCGGAAAAAGACACCGCCTAAAGACCATTTTTATAACTTTGCACAAAAGAAGGACTCATGATTCACGGACACGGAGACGACCTCTCCTTTTACGACCATCCCATCAGGCTCAATTTCAGCAGCAACGTATACCATCCCGCACGGCTTGAAGAACTTTTCAATCATCTGAGCCATTGCTGGAACCACGTATGCTCCTATCCGGAACCGGCACCTGAGACGGCAGAGCGGCTCTTGGCCGACGCCCTGCACATCCGGCCGGAAGAAGTCTGCATGACCAATGGGGCCACCGAAGCCATCTATCTCGCGGCACAGGCTTTCTCCGGGAGACATTCCTGCATCCTGGCCCCCACTTTCTCAGAATACGCCGATGCCTGCCGGCTGCACAAGCACAAGGTGAAATTCATTTATACACCCGACGACCTGACCGCCCAGGCAGACCTCGCGTGGATCTGCAACCCCAACAATCCCACCGGAGAAGTCATCCCGCACGCAGACATGCTGGCCCTCATCCGGCGGCATCCCCACACCTTGTTCCTCATAGACCAAAGTTATGAAGACTTCACCTCCGAAAGGCTCTTCTCGCCACAGGAAGCCGCAGACTTGCCCAACGTCATGATTTTCCACTCCATGACGAAACGCTACGGCATTCCCGGGCTCCGCGTGGGGTTCCTGACCGCAAGGCCGGAACTGGCCGGGCATGTCCGCCGCGCAAGGATGCCCTGGGCCGTAAACGCCCCGGCCATAGAAGCGGCCATCTTCCTCACCCGGCACGAAAAAGAATTCCGCCCCGAGACCGGCAAGCTGTTGGAGGAGCGCGCACGAGTGGCACGGCTCCTGGAAAGCCGGGGGATTGCGGAAGTATGGCCGGGGAAGACCCATTTCCTGCTGGCACGGCTCCGCATGGGAAAGGCGCCCGCCCTGAAACGCCACCTGATCGAACGCCACGGCATGCTCATCCGCGACGCCAGTAACTTCGAAGGACTCGACGACCGCTATTTCCGCATCTCCGTGCAAACGGAAGAAGCCGACGACCTGCTGATCTCAGCCATCGAGGAATGGCTGTTTTGTGAATAAAAGCCCAAAAGAGATGGTTCCAAACTGCTTGCCTCTGCTCTTCGGCTGGTGCCTGGACAAATGCCTGGGCGACCCTCCGCGCCTGCCGCATCCCATCGTGGCTTTCGGACGCTGGACCAGCTTTTTCGAACGCCACGCCAACAAAGGACGGCACCGCCGTGCCAAAGGAGCCGGCTTCGCCCTCCTCTCCGCGTGTGCCACGTTCCTCCTCGCCCGGGGAATCCTTGCGCTCCTCTGGCTCGGGTGCGCCGGATGGCCCCGTGGGGGCCTCTACGTCTACTGCGCCCTGGAAGGCATCATGGTCTTTTATTGCCTTTGCGGGACCACGCTCATCCGCGAAGTGCGCCATGTGTTCCAGGCCGCCGACCGCTCGCTGGAAGAAGGGCGGCGGCAAGTCAGCCGCATCGTGGGGCGGGACACGGCGCGACTCAGCGACAAGGAAGTGCGCACGGCGGCCTTGGAAACCCTGGCCGAAAACCTCAGCGACGGCGTGGTGGCCCCGCTCTTCTGGTACTACCTCCTCGGCCTGCCGGGCATGCTGGCCTACAAGATGACCAACACGATGGACTCCATGATCGGCTACCGCACCGAACGTTTCGAGGCGTTCGGATGGGCTGCCGCACGGCTGGACGATGCGGCCAACTACATCCCCGCCCGGCTCACCGCCCTGCTCATGGCCCTGGCCGCACAAGGGCCACGCCGCGGCCGGAAACCGTCGCGCGGATTGAAAGAAGAGCTTCGTTTCATCCTGCGCTACGGACATTGCCACGCCAGCCCCAACTCCGGTTATCCGGAAGCCGCGCTGGCCGGCATTCTCGACTGCCGGTTCGGAGGCGCTCATGACTATTTCGGACAAAGCATGGCCAAGCCCTACATCGGAGACCACGACCGCCCTTTGCGCACGGAAGACATGCGGCTGGCCGTGTCCGTCAACCAGAGGGCTGAAATCCTCATGGTGGCGGCAGGTGCCGCCTTATCCTTCCTCTGAAGCCAAGATCCGGTAGATGCCCTCCAGGTCCAGATGACGGCGCAAATGAGCGGCCAAAAGGTCATACTGCCGTTCCTTGAAGGCCGCATGGCCTTCCTCACGCCGGGCCTGTGTTTTCCCCCGGTAGGGTTCCAAAAGGAAATCCACGAACGAGGGATTGTCCAATATGCCATGCAGATAAGTCCCCATGCACTTGCGGTCGGCCAGGCACCCGTCACACGAACCATCGTCCAACCGGGCCAAAGGAGACGCAGGAGTGCCGATGTCCAAAGAAGTGCGGCCCATATGGATCTCGTAGCCTCTCCCGTGCGCCGCGAAACCGTAGCCGCGGAATGCCACCTGCCGGGTCGTCTTTTCCGGCCCGATGACCGTGCGCACGGGCAACAGCCCCAACCCGGCTTCCCGGCAAGGCCTCCCCTCGACCCCTTCCGGGTCGGCAATCTCCATGCCCATCATCTGATAGCCTCCACAGATTCCCAGCACGGTTTTCCCTTCATGGCGCGCCCGCACCACGGCACGGGCCATCCCGTTCCGTCTCAAATGTTCCAGGTCGTCTGCCGTGTTCTTGCTACCAGGCAAAATGATGATGTCCGCCCCGTCGAGCCCTTCCGCACTGTCGGCATAATACAGATGCACGCGCCCGTCGCGCTCCAGGCAGTCGAAATCCGTGAAGTTGGACAAATGGCGCAGTTTGACCACAGCCACATTGGTTTTCCCGCCACAAGGGGAAGAAGCCTTGGCCGCCAGCTCCATGGCGTCTTCCTCCTCGATGCGGATGTCATGGAAATAAGGCACCACGCCCAATACGGGCACCCCGCACACCTCCTCCATCATCTGCACGCCGGAACGGAACAGGCGGAGATCGCCGCGGAACTTATTGACGATAATGCCTTTGATGCGCCCGCGGTCTTCCGGCCGCTGCAGCATGATAGAACCGTAGGCCGAGGCAAACACTCCGCCACGCTCGATGTCAGCCACCAGAAACACGTCGGCGCCGGCGTGCCTTGCCATCGGCATGTTCACAATATCCATGTCCCGCAAGTTGATTTCGGCTATGCTCCCCGCTCCTTCCATCACGATGGGGTTATAGCGCCGCGACAAGCGGTCGAAAGCCTCGCACGCGGCCCGACGCAACCCCGCCCGCCCGGAAGCATGGAAATACTCGTAAGCCGTGTGGTTGCCCGCCGGACGCCCGTGCAGGACGAGCTGCGAGGCTTGGTCGGAGTTGGGTTTGAGCAACACGGGGTTCATGTCCGTGTGGCAAGGAATGCCCGCCGCCTCCGCCTGCACGGCCTGTGCCCGCCCGATCTCCAAGCCGTCGGGCGTGGCGTATGAATTCAACGACATGTTCTGGGCCTTGAAGGGAGCTGGATGATAACCATCCTGGAGCAGGATGCGGCACAGCCCCGTGGCCAGCACGCTCTTTCCCACGTCACTGCCCGTGCCGGCCAGCATAAAAGGATGCAATCGCTTCATGAAAACGTTTTTCCTGCAAAGTTACGCCAATTCCCCATTACGGCATGCAAAAAAAGAGAAAAGCGAAACCGTGGCGGGGCATAGGACAAAATCGCGCTCAAGAGGAACGCAAATTCCTCTCTTGAGATTCACATATTTTTCTCAAGCGAAAAAAATGTGAATCACTTGAGAAAAATCCATGCATTTCAGGGAAGCAGATACTTCACTGTTTATCAATAAAATAAAAAAACGTTCAAAATAGGGCGTATGGCCCAACGAATGGAATTCGCGGAAGGGAAAAGAAGAAACAGCCCCTCCTGATCTTTACTGCCCCAAAAAGCGACGGACACCCAGACCTTCGGACAAAAAAATCCCCGCGGCGGTTACCCGTCGCGGGGAGAAATCCTCCAATCAAAACCTCTCGCAGCCTCTGCAAGATTATTTGATTTCGATCATCCGGTTGACTTTAGCCTTTTCCTCCGGCGTGCGCTTCGGCAAGTCTATCGTCAGCACCCCGTCATTGACGCTGGCTGTGATTTTATCCTTGTCGACGTCCTCAGGCAACACGAGCGTCTGTTCGAACTGGGTATAAGAGAACTCCTGACGCAAATAGCGTTTGTTTTTCTTATCCTCCTCTTTGTTTTCCTCCTTCTTTTCCATAGCGATGGTCAGTTCATTTTCCTCGCCCACATGAATCGTGAAGTCCTCCTTCTTCATGCCGGGGGCTGCGATTTCCACCCTATAGTCTGTGTCGCTTTCAATGACATTGATGGCCGGAGCGGTAGCATTGGCTTTCACTACCCAATCGTTATCGAAAAAATCGTTGAACAAACTCGGCAACCAGTTCTGAGCATTGTACCTTCTAATAGCTGACATAATCCAAATCTCCTATTCTTTAAAGTTATACATTCATTTTGTTTTCTCGGGCGGTGCTTCCTTTCGGTCGCGCCGTTCGCTTGTATAGCGTACAAATCCCGTACCCGCACCAGCCACACGACACCGCCTCCCCATATCCTTTAAACAAAAGCAAACTTTTTAAGACATCCTCAAGCCGATTTAAACCTACGGAACGCTTTTTCACGCACGCCCCGGCCAGTCCCCGGACACATTGGCAGGCATCCAGACAACATGTCAGGGGCCATCCGCCCCCATACCTAAAAAAAGGAACACGGAAGAGCGTCTTTTTCATACTTTTTACTTACATTTGCCCCATGTATTCCCTCTTCTCCCTTGGAAGAAAGAAGGACACCTGAAAATTTATACGAAACTATTCCTCACATGAAAATGAAAAAGATCATTCTCTTTTTGTACGCCGCAGCCGTCTGGTTCTCCGGAACCGCCGATGCCGCCCCACGTTCCGAGCGACAAGCCCGAACCATTGCCGAAAACTTCCTGAACGCCCGGTCCGGCACGATGAAACGCACAAGCGGCAGGCTCACCCTGGTTGCCACATCGGAACTTCTTGACGCGCCGGAGAAGCGCACGACCGGCACCCAGCCGCCCGCATGGTACGTCTACGGCCAAGAAGGCGTCGCCTTTGTCATTGTCTCCGGCGACGACCGGATGAAGGACGTCCTCGGCTACTCCACCGAAGGCAGTTTCGGCACGGAGGACTTGCCGGACAACCTGCGCGCATGGCTCGGAGCCTACACGGCTTTGGCACAGGCCGCACCAGCCTCTTCCACGGCCGGCTTCCGCGACCTGACCTCCGCCTATCCGGACGCCGTCCCCCCCCTCTGCTGGGCGACATCAACTACGACCAGGACGACCCATACAACGGGAGCTGCCCCACACTGGACGGATCCAGATGCATGACCGGCTGCACCCCCACGGCCACAGCCTCCATCCTGAGTTATTGGAAATATCCCGCCTGCGGCGAAGGCTACCGGACATACACCACGGAAAGCCACAACATCCCATGCCATTTTGATTTCGATGAGACCCCGTTCGATTGGGAAAATATCCTCCCGTCCTACGAGCCCGGAAATTACACCCACGCCCAGGCCCAGGCTATCGCCACGCTGATGTACGCCTGCGGCGTGGCCTCCGAAACCGATTACGAAACGGAATCATCCGGAACCTACACACATGAAAACCTGAAGGGCCTCATCGAGCATTTGGGAATCAACCCTTACATGGTCTATCTGGAACGAGAAGGATTCTCTTCTTCGGAATGGATGGCACTCATCAAGAAGGAACTCGCCGCCGGACGCCCCATCCTGTATGGCGGATATAACGCTTATGGCGGCGGACACAGCTTCGTCCTCGACGGCTATGATGCAGAGGGGACGGTACATGTGAACTGGGGGTGGGGAGGCGTCAGCAACGGCTACTTCGAGCTCCTCTCCCTCGACCCTTACTCCATGGGTATCGGCGGAGGCACCGGAAACGGATTCGCCTTCCAGCAAGACATGCTCTGCGGCCTGGCTCCCAAAAACGTCCTTGCCGTCCCACAGTCATATTTCCTTCTCGATGGAAGCCTGTCTTTCGACAACCGGAAAGCCTATATCACCAACATATACAATTATGGTTATGATTTCATAGGAAGCATAGGTGTCATCGCCGAACAAAACGGCATCCAGCATCTGCTGGGAGAAGGAGTGATATCCGAAACTGTTGAGACGCTATACGGATATTATTCACTGGAAATCCCGTTGGGCAATCTCGACAACTTGGAGGAAGGCACCTACACCGTCTACGTGGCCAGCCGGATGGCCGAAGAAGACACATGGTCGAAATCAAGGGGACCGGAAACTGGAAATCCGGAATACATACTCACCGTAGGCAGCGGGCCGACCTATACCTTCCGACCGGCCCGCGACACGGCCTTACCCACGGCAACCCTCTCAACCGACGGCCCGCTCTATCCCGACGCGTATGCGGATGTTGACATACGGATCCGGAATGAACGGACGGACAATGAGGCTTTCGGCGAACTGTATCTCATCCTCAGCGGACCGGACATCGAACAAGGCTTCGTCTATCGGGAACAAGTCCTGCTCGCCGCCGGAGAGGAGCAGACCCTGACCTGCGACATGCAACTTCCCAACGCGACAGGAACCTACACACTCACGCCCTACTGGACCAGCGGAGAAATCACCGAGGTTGTCGGCCCGGGCCTGGATTTGAACATCCAGCAAGGAGTCTCCACGGATGACATCGCCCTGCGCAACTGTGCCTTGGACCGCACCTCCTACGAAAGCGGAAGCTGGATCACCTGCAGCGGCGAGCTATACATAGAAGACCGCGACGCTGATTTCTTCTCCGGCGAGCTCTATTTCGGCGTGTTCCCCACCGAGGGCGGCTCCACGCTCACCGGAAGAATCATTCCGTTCACCATCTCCCAAGATTCCCCGGCCACGTTCTCCGAACGCCTCAAAGTCGACCTGCAACCTGGAGAATACCAATTCGTCGTCATGAATATCCGGGGAACACAAAAAGACCTTTGGAATGCCCCCTTCTCCGTAACGGAAGCCTCAGGCATCGGAAGCCAACGGGCCGACGCGCCTTACGGAAAGCCTGCCCTCCTTTCCACTCCGGGAGCCGCCGTCCTCTGTGTCCGTTATGCAGGAAACGTGAAGACAGCCCGCCTCTACAACCTGGCAGGCCAATCCGTCGGGCGGCCCCTTTCGCCGGAACATGACGGTGACACTTACCGCATTCCCGTACAAGGACTGCCCGAAGGTGACTACATCCTCAAGCTCATTACGGAAGACGGAAGAACGGAGACGCTCAAATTCGTACGATAACAGAAAAAGAACCACATCAAGATGGAAAAAGGGAAAAGAACCCTCAAAGCCTGGTGGCCCTGTTGCGCCCTGGCCGCGTGCCTGACCGCCACCACGGCTTGCCGTTCCGCCCAAGGAAGCACAGCAAATGTCCAAGAAGCACAAGCGGCGGCGGTGCAGCCCCCGGCCTTCAAACCGTTCCATACGGCATCGTCCGCACACCAAGTGTCTTCTCCCATGGTCTACATCTACAAGACGCGGAAAGACTATTCGCGCCTGGTGCCGGTCCTCATGGACGAGACCCGCACGCGCATCGTGTCCTATCCCACCCCCACAGACCTAAAGACCAACGGCAAGCTGGCCTACCCCACGCCGCTGGAAAACGGCTATTGGCTGGACAACCGGGGCATATCCCCCCCATGCCGCCTTCCTCTCCTATACTTACGAGGAATACAGCCAAATGAAAGGACCGCCCGCCATGGACACTCTCTTGTCGCACATCGTGGACAAAACCCCGTTCACCTACATCCAAGCCTGCGGCCGAAGGGCGGACTACAAAGACATCGTAAAGGAACTGAACGAATACATCCGTGAACACGGACTAAAATGAATAAAAACAGTTACGGCCGGCAGTAATCTGCCGGCCGTAACTCTCCATTTATCTGACGATAAACTTTTTCACTTTTTCTACCGTAGAGAAATTTTCGCGCCTCTTGAGCGCGGTTTTGTCCTGTTCCGCCACGCGTTTTTTCCTTTCACGAGTCAGTGGAAACGTCTTCCGCTTCAGCATTGCAAACTTTTAGACACCTCCACTATCATGTCTGCTGACCCACTTTCTGCTTTAAGCCACGTTCATACAGCCCTAAAAAAAACGAAATCCGCTCCCCCACGGAACGGATTTCGCATCTATCCACATCTACAAAATTATCCCCTCTTGTCATTCCTTCATCAGGAACGCCTTGAAATCCTCAAAGCGCCTGCTCATCGGGACGCTCTTCTTCTCGCCCTTCATGAAGGCCGCCAGCTTGTCGGGCACGGCCACGGGCTGGCCGATGATGCCTTCCACTGTCGATTTAAACTTGGCGGGATGGGCCGTCTCGAGGAACACGCCGGTCTCGCCCTCGCGCAAGCCCTCAGTCAAGGCCCGGAAGCCGCACGCCCCGTGCGGGTCGAGCAGGTAACCGTTCTGCTCGTAGCAGGCCTTCACCGTCTCGGCAATCTGCGCGTCGGTATAGGTCGCCCCGCTGATTTCAGCGGCGATGGCGGCATGGCTGCCCTTGTAAAGGTCATAGATGCGGGCGAAGTTGCTCGGGTCGCCCACGTCCATGGCGTTGGC
>CALUNJ010000032.1 GCA_944321975.1 uncultured Paraprevotella sp. | reverse complement strand
CATGCCTATGGCTTGGTGCAGCAGCTTCTCCCGGTCGCCCAAGTTACTGCCCAGACCCAAATATAAATAATCCATCAATCGTTCAATATCAGCATGGCATCTCCATAAGTGCCGAAACGGTAGCCTTCCTTCAACGCCTCCTTATAAGCCTGCATGACAAAATCATAGCCCCCGTAGGCCGCTGTGAGCATCAGCATGGTGCTATACGGCAGATAGAAATTCGCCACCATGCAGTCGGCCACATTGAAATCATAGGGAGGGAAAATGAACTTGTTGGTCCACCCCGTGAACTCTTTCAGGTGCCCGTCCGTGCCCACGGCTGTCTCGACCACGCGCTGCACGGTGGTTCCCACGGCACACACGCGATGGCCGCCGTCTTTCGCCGCATTCACAATGCGGCACGCATCGGCCTCGACAAACATCTCCTCGCTGTCCATCTTATGCTTGGTCAGGTCCTCCACATCAATATCCCGGAAATTGCCCAAGCCGCAGTGCATCGTGACAAAAGCAAAATCAACGCCTTTGATCTCAAGCCGTTTCATCAGTTCGCGCGAAAAGTGCAACCCGGCAGAAGGCACCGTGACAGCCCCTTCGCTTTTCGCAAAAATACATTGGAAACGCTCCATGTCATCCGCTTCGGCCGGACGCTTGATGATGTGTTTCGGCAGCGGTGCCTCCCCCAAGGCGTAGAGCGCCTCCTTGAATTCATCGTGCGGCCCGTCGTAGAGGAAACGCAAGGTGCGGCCGCGGGAAGTCGTATTGTCTATGACTTCCGCCACCATGGAGTCGTCCTCCCCGAAATACAACTTATTGCCAATGCGGATCTTGCGGGCCGGATCCACCAACACGTCCCACAGGCGCAGCTCCGCATTCAGCTCTCTCAGCAAAAAGACTTCGATACGCGCCCCGGTCTTCTCCTTGTTCCCATAGAGACGGGCCGGAAAGACCTTGGTGTCATTGAAAATGAACACATCCTTGTCGTCGAAATAATCAATAATATCCTTGAAATACTGGCGGTGCTCAATCTCTCCGCTTTTCTTATGCAACACCATCAGCCGGGACTCATCCCGGTTGTGCGAGGGATATTGAGCAACTTGTTCTTCGGGTAACTTGAATTTGAATTGTGACAACTTCATATCGAATAAGCCTTTCTATTATATTAATTGATCAATTTTCTTCTGTCGTTTCTATCTCCTGCTGTCCGAGCCACTCAGGGAACCCGTCCAGCGACAGGCAATCTTCCACCCGCCGGCTGCCGACACGCGTGCGGCGCAAGGCCGTCAGATGGGCGCCGCTCTGCAACGCCTCCCCGATATCCCGCGCCAAAGCCCGGATGTAAGTGCCTTTGCTGCACACTACCCGGATGTCTATCTCCGGCAACTCGCAACGCAGCAGCTCCATCTCGTCGATGACCAGCGTCTTGGCCTTCAACTCCACGTCTTCCCCCCTCCGGGCCAAATCATAGGCGCGGCTTCCGTTCACCTTGCAAGCCGAAAACACCGGGGGTACCTGCTCTATCGTACCCACAAACCGGGCCAGCACCTCTTCTACCATCTCCCGCGTGATATGTCCGGTGGGATACACGGCATCCACAGGTTTTTCCAGGTCGAACGACGGTGTGGTCTCGCCCAACTTCAACGTGGCCACATATTCTTTCGTATGCGCCTGAAGTTCTTCGATGCGCTTGGTGGCCTTTCCGGTACAAACCAGCAACACCCCCGTGGCCAAAGGATCCAAAGTCCCCGCATGGCCTACTTTCAGCTTCTTCACTCCCAACTTGCGGCACAATTGGTAGCGCACCTTGGCCACCAAGCCAAAAGATGTCCACCCATAGGGCTTGTCGAAAGCCAATATCTCCCCCTTCCTGAAATCCACGCAAGAATGTTTTTTACGCCAAAACCAGCTCGTTCACCACAAGGGCCAGTCCCACAATGGCACAATATATCGCGAAATAAATCAGTTTCCCCTTCTTGACAATGTTGATCATCCACTTGCAAGCCAGGCACCCCGACACAAACGCTGCCAGGAACCCCACGGCCAAAGGCCAGAAACCGATGCCCGCCGATGCCGTGGCTTCCACACCTTGCGTCAGTCCCTTGACGACATCCAGGATGGCTTCACCCAGAATCGGCGGCATCACCATCAGGAAAGAAAACTGCGCCAGCTTGGCTTTGTCGTTGCCCAAAAGCAACCCCGTGGCAATCGTCGTGCCCGAACGCGACAGTCCCGGCAACACGGCGCATGCCTGCGACAGGCCAATGATGAAAGCATCGCGCATGGAAATGTCCGGCTTCTGGCGCGGACGGGCATAATAAGAAAAGGTGAGCAACAAGGCGGTCAGCAACAAGCAGAATCCGACAATCAGCAATCCGCTGCCAAAGATAGCCTCCACATAATCGCGGAAGAACACGCCCACTATGCCCACAGGAATCATAGACACAATGATGTTCAACACATAACGCTGGCTGTCATTCATTCCCGGAGTCTTGAAATCGAACAACCCCTTGAATATCCACACGATTTCTTTCCACAAAATGACCAAAGTGCTGAACACCGTGGCAATATGCACCGTAATGGTAAATGAAAGGTTGTCTTCTCCCTCTATCCCGAGGAAGTGAGAGGCGATGGACAAATGTCCACTACTGCTCACCGGCAAATACTCCGTCAGTCCCTGCAGGATTCCCATCCACAACGCGTCTATCGCATCCATAATCAATCGTGATAAAAGTGAGTACTATTAGACACCGTTTTTTCATCGCCCACTTTCGACGGCTCCTGCTTTTCCTCTTCCGAAGAAGACACGGCGGGCTTCCGCAAAATGGCAAAAATAATAAAAAGAAAGCCCAACAGGCAGACCACCGGAGCCACCTTGATGCGGCGCACACTGAAAATGTCCGGATTAAACACCGTCTCCGAACTGCCGGAGCCTGACATCAGGATGAACCCCACGACCACCACGGCCATTCCCACCGCAAGCAGGATGAAATTCATCTTGTCAAAAGCAAAATTTCTCTTGTCCATACTTATTTTGTTTTTATCCTATTCTAATACAAATCGCCGGCTTTCATCCGCAGATATTTCCCCACGGAAAAGTAAGTGCAGCCCAACGTAAGCAACAATCCGAATGCCAGCACGGCCACCCCCACTGCAACCAGCATGTCGGGATGGATATACTCGGAAAGGGACGGATCGTAATACAACAACGCATAGACTCCCCCCGCCAACAAGCCATCGGCCAGCAGGCCGGACATGAAGCCCAAATTGAACCCCCGCACCATGAACGGACGGCGGATAAACGCCCAGCTGGCTCCCACCAATTTCATCGTGCGGATTAGGAAACGGCTCGAATAGATGCTCAAGCGCACCGTGTTGCTGATCAAAGCAAAAGAAACCAATGCCAGCAACACGGCCAGCACCAGCAAGACATAGCTCACATGACGGAGGTTTTCATTCACGGCATCTACCAGGTCTTTCTGATAGACCACATCCGACACCAAAGGATTCCGCTTCAGTTGCGCCGTGACTTGCGCCAAACTATCCGAGTTGGCATAGGAAGCATCCATGCGAAGCTCAAAAGAAGCCGCGAAAGGATTGGCGCCCAGGAATTCCGACGGATCGCTCCCCATCGCTTCCACCTGTTCGCGCAAGGCTTCCTCTTTGGAGACATAATCAAGGGCACGCACACAAGGCAACTGGTCCAGAGATTTCCGCAAACGGCCTACCTCGACCGCTCCGGCCTCTTCATCAAGCAACACCGTGACGGTCAGATTCTCTTTCACGGAATCAGACAACTGGCGGGCAAACAAGATGAAAAAGGACACCAGCCCCAACAGAATCAACACCAAAGTTGTGCTGACACCCGTCGTAAACCATTGCATCCCCAAGGAACCCTTAGCTTTTTTCCTACCCATTATTCTTCGATTAGACCCAATCGGCGGATTTTTGCAAAAATACAACAAAACATGAGGAGAACCTTGAAAATTAAGGCTATTTAACTCTCGTTCAATTCTCTTCCACTTCCCCCTTCAACGTGGCAGAGGAACCGCCCGTGACCTTCACCTTCAGAAATTCCCCGACATGATGGGTTCCACGGTCAAACACCACGACCTTGTTCTGCTCCGTCCGCCCGAAAAGTTGCTGGCTTGAGCGCTTGCTTATCCCTTCGGCCAGCACCTCGAAAGTGCGCCCTTCGCATCGGCGGTTGCTCTCTGCGGAAAGCTCATTCTGCAAGGCGATCAGTTCGTTCAGCCGACGCACCTTCACTTCCTCCGGCACGTCGTCTGGCAGGTGCTTGGCCGCATAAGTCCCCGGCCTCTCGGAATATTTGAACATGAACGCACTGTCATAGGCGCATTCGCGCATGAGGGACAAAGACTGCTGGTGGTCTTCTTCCGTTTCAGAACAATAACCGGAAAAAATGTCTGTCGTCAGACCGCAATCCGGCACGATGCGGCGTATGGCCGCCACGCGGCCAAGATACCACTCACGGGTGTATTTGCGGTTCATCAGCTTGAGTATGCGGTCGCTCCCGCTTTGCACCGGCAAATGAATGTGCCGGCACACGTTCGGTTCTTCGGCAATCACCCGCAACGTATCATCACTCATATCCTTGGGGTGCGAAGTGGTGAAACGCACCCGCATCCCCGCAGCCTCCCGGGCCACCCGGCGCAAGAGTTCAGGAAAAGTCACGGCCGTCCCATCCGCCTCCTCATAACGATAAGAGTTCACATTCTGCCCCAGCAAGGTCACCTCCTTGTAGCCCCGCCGGCGCAAATCGGCCACTTCGCCCAGCACACTTTCCACGTCGCGGCTGCGCTCCCTGCCTCTCGTATAGGGAACAATGCAATAATGGCAAAAGTTGTTACACCCGCGCATAATGCTGACGAAACCTGAAATGTGCGCGCCACACACACGCTGCGGCACCACGTCTTTATAGGTCTCCGTGAGCGAAAGCTCCACATTAACGGCCTTGTGCCCCAATTCGGCTTGTGCAATCAAAGAAGGGAGCGACAAATAGGCGTCCGGACCGGCCACAAGGTCGGCATGATGCCGTTCCACCAGCCCCTCACCGACCCTCTCGGCCATACACCCCAACACTCCGATGATCAGAGGACGCCCCTTGCGGCGCATGGCATGCAAGGCCTCCAAGCGGTTGACAATCTTCTGCTCCGCATTATCCCTCACGGAACATGTGTTCAGAAACACCGCATCGGCCTCTTCCACAGAGGCACACACTTCATATCCGGCCATACCCATCACCGAGGCTACGACCTCGCTGTCGGCCACATTCATCTGACAGCCATAAGTCTCTATAAAAAGTTTTTTCATGCCGCACTTTCAAAATCAGGGTGCAAAGATACGCAAAATCGGATAGAAACGCATTAAATCCGTCCGCAAAGAAACAAAAGAAGCAGAATCGTTCCTTAAAAAAAACTAAATCAAAAAAAACGCCATTCCAACCCTTTGTTTTAACACAAATAAATACGAAATTTGCAAGTGAAATAAAACATTAGATTTTTTCATAGTTAAGGTTTAGTGAAATAGGCGGGATTTGTGAAAACCCCGCTTATTTATTTTTCTTTCCTTGAACGTTTTCCCGCCAGAAGTTTCCGATAGGAAAGGGGATAATCTAAGAATTTGCAGTGCTGAAGCGGAAAACGTTTCTACGCCCCGTGAAGGGGGGAAAAACCCGTGGCGGAATAGGACCAAAATGGTGTGCCGCGAGAAATGCAAATTTCCTTCAAGCGATTCACATTTTTTTTGCTTGAGAAAAAAACTTAATCGCTTGAGGAAAATCCGCGTCTTTCAAGAGATATTGTTATTTCATTGATTATTAACAGAATAAAACATACCCCGGAAAACCCTTGCCTCCTTACTCCAGAACCAGCGGGATCCCCTTGTAGAAATCCAACACTTTTGTCCGGAAAAGATAGTCATATTTGGCTTGTATGCAATCCGACAAGGCTTTCATCCACCCCAGGCGGGTCTCGTTATATTCCGTGGCATTCGCCTTCCCGGCCACATACTTCTCCTTCATCAACCGGAACGAAGCCCCGGCCGCCTCGTCGGCCGCCAGGCTGCTTTCATATCTCGCCTTTGCGTTGAGCGCGTTATAGTAAGCCTGCTGGATTTCCTTGTAAAGCGCTTTCTTGGCTTCCTCCAATTGCCATGAAAGCGAAATTTGCTCCACCTTGGCCGAGCGCACGCGGTTGCGGGTGTCCAACCGGTCAAAAATCGGCACACTGAGCGAGAATCCAAGATATTGGCTGAAGTTGTCACGCAGCTGAGGCCGGAAGGCTGCATTGCTGCGTCCCGACACATGGTAGTAGTTCGTGCTCAAGCCAGCGCCAAGGCTCAGCCTGGGATAATAGCCGCTGCGGGCTATCCGGACACTGCGGGCCGCACCTTGCAGCCGATATTGCGCGGCCCGGACAGAAGGCTTAGCCAGCACGGCCTGACTGTAAATGTCGGCCGGCGGCGTCAAGTCTTCCGCCAGCTGTTCCATCCTGACTTCAGGAGAAACGACCTGGAAGCCATCGGGCGAAGGAAGTTCCAACAGTTGAGTCAGCTCCAACAAAGACAACCCGCAATTGTTGTCAGCCTGCACCGCCGACAACTCATCCTGCGCCACTCTCGCCTTGGCCTCGAGCCATTCCGATTCCGATGCCTTCCCGTTCTCGAAGAAGGCGGCTTTCTGTGCCAGCATCTCCTTGCTGAGCGCCACTTGTTCATGGGCCACTTTGGCCAATTCCTGATTGAACAACACCTGCAGATAAGCAGAAACCACTTGCAGGCTGACATCCTCCTTGGCCTTGTTCAGGTCTTCCACCGCCGCCTGCAAGTTCAACTCCGACAATGCGACCGTGTTCGGAATCTGCATGCCGGTGAAGAGCGGGATGCTCGTACTCAGTCCGAAGCCCGTGCTCTGCGTGTTGATCCGCCGGTAGGTGTTGTCGGCCTGCAGGCTCCGCCCGAAATTGAACGAATGCGAGGCCGTCCCGTTCAAATCGGGCAACCGGCTCCAACGGGCCGTGTTCAGCTCTATCTCACTCCTGTCGCGGGCTGCTTCCTGCTGTTTCACCGCCAGGTTGTGCGACACGGCGTGTTCGATGCACCGCTCCAAATCCCAGGCCTCCTGCGCCCGGCACGGGAACAAGGCTGGAAAGGCACACAAGGCAAGCCCTGCCAGAATCTTACCATTTCTATCCATACGCTATTGTCCGTTTTTCAATCCACGTACCAAATCACCAGGCTCAAGCCCTTCTTTCACTTCCGTATCAATGCCGTTGCTGATGCCTGTCACAATACGGCGGCGTTCAAACTGCTGCAAAGGCACACTGTCGGTAAGCACATGGACAAACGTGGTGTCGCCGCTGAATTCCACCGCGCTTTCCGGCACCGTCAGGGCGTGCGGCACGTGTTGCAGTTCCATTTCGGCATTGGCGCTATACCCCGACCGTATGGTCACACTGTCGGGCACCACGATGGCCGCCTTTATTTCAAACTGGTTCGCCCCGTTGTTTTCCGTGCTCTTCGGCGAAATATACTCAAGCGTGGCGTCAAAAGCCATCCCCTGCAACGCCCCCAAGGTGATTTTCACGGGGATGCCCTCATGTATGCGTCCCACTTCCGTTTCGTCCACATTGCCGCGGAAAATCAAGTCGCCCATATCCGCCACCGTGGCGATCGTAGTGCCGTCGTTGAACGTGTTGCTCATGATTACGGAATTACCCACCTTGATCGGCACGTCGAGAATCAGCCCGTCGATGGTGGAACGTATCAAAGTGCTGCTGAAGGAGGCGCTGCTCTTCGTGATGCCTTCCTTCACAATCTCCAGATTGTCCCTGGCAGCCTGAATTTCCTCGCGCGCCTGCCGGGCGGCCAAAAGCGCCTTTTCATATTCCTCGCTGCTCACCAGCTTGCCCTGAAAGAGTCTTTCCATGCGGTCCAAGTCGGTTTCTGCCTGCTTCCCGTTCATTTCCGCCAGCCGCACACGGCTTTCCGCCGAATTCAGCGTCCCCAGTTCAGGAATCACCTTCACCTTGGCAATCACCTCCCCCTGTCTCACCTCTTGCCCGGCCTCCTTGTACACCTCGGCAATGATGCCTGAGATTTGGGGCTTGATCTGCACTTCATCGCGCGGTTCGATTTTCCCGGTGGCCACGGTGGTCTGGCGCAGGTCTTTCACCTCCGCCTTCAAAATCTGATAACTCACGGCTTCCGGCTGCGATTTCCGGTAGAGGAAAACGAAGGTGCCGAAAAAAACCAGCACAACCGACACGATTGCTGCTATTTTCATAAACTTCTTCATATCACATTGTCTTTTTTTATCTGGCCAAAAACTTATTCATCGCGGATGGCGTCTATCGGTTTTACCGACATGGCGCGGTAAGCCGGCGCCAGTCCGGCAAGCAGACCCAGGCACAACAGCAAAAAGCAGGCTCCGACCGCTTCCCAAAAGCCAATTTGAAAATGCACGGGAGCCTCCGGCGTGGAAAGGCCTTGCTCCACCGCATCCAACAAGAACACGGCAAGCGTGATGCCGGTCATTCCCGCCAAAACGGTGAGCACCATGCTCTCGGAAAGTATCTGCCGCAAGATGTCGCCCGGGCGTGCCCCGATCGCACGCCGGATGCCAATCTCCATGGTACGTTCTTTCACGGTCACCATCATAATGTTGCTCACGCCGATAGCTCCCGCCAGCAAAGTGCCCAGCCCGACCATCCAGCCCAGGATGCGGACTCCGGAAAACAAATTGTCCACCATGCTGAACATCGCTTCCGCGTTGACCTGCACCAAGGCCTGGTCGTCGTCGGGATGAATGTAATGGGCGCGCTTTACCACCTGCGCCACCTTCTCTTCCACCTCGCCGATGGAGTACCCCGCCTTTGCCGTGTAGCACAAAAGCTGGACTTTCTGCCCGAAATTATAATTCTGCTGCATCGTGGTAAACGGGATGATGACAGACGTTTCCGAACGTCCCTGCACGGAAATATTTCCGGCAGAAAGGCTTACGCCCACCACTTGATAGTAAATGCCATTAATCTTGACCGACTTGCCACAAGGATCCTCCCCTCCGGGGAAAAGCGTCTCGTAGATACGCTTCCCGATGATGCACACCCTCCGGCGGCCCTTCACATCCATGTCGTTCAGATAGCGCCCATGCGAAATCAGCGGCTCCTCAATCTTTCCGTATTCCGGATACAGGCCTTTGAGCGTCCCGGAAATCTTCTGGTCCCCATAGATGACATCCACTCCCCATCGGGCCAGGCTCGGCGTGATGACCTCCACCTCGCCCACATGGCGGCGGACGCGCTCCACGTCTTCATTTTCCAAATCCCACATGCGCCCCTGCTGGAACCCCTTATAGGCTTTGCCCGTCTTGTTCGACCCGATGAAACCGGAATTCGTGGCAAAACCTTCGAACTCGCGCGAAAGCATCTGTTGCAACCCTTGCGCCCCGCCCATAAGGGACACCAACATGAAGATGCCCCAGAAGATGCCGAAAGCCGTCAGCAGGCTGCGCGTCTTGTTCCGCGTGAGCGTCACGAATATCTCTTCCCAAACATCCCAATCCAACCGTCTCATCTTCAATCTGCTCTAAGTGCTTCTATCGGACGTATCCTCACGGCCTTCAAGGCCGGGAACAATCCGGCCAGCGTCCCGGCCACAATCAAGGTCAGGGTCGCCTGAAAGGCCACGGACAAATCCACTGTCGGATCTTCAAACACGGTCATGGAGAACACCCCCATGTCCATGGTCTGCTTGCCGGCCACCACGTTCATGTATTCCGTGACCCCGATACCGGCCACCATGCCCAAATAGCCGAAAAAAGTCGTAATGGCGACACTTTCCGAAATGATCAGCCACAATATCGACCGGGGCTTTGCCCCCAATGCCTTGCGGATGCCGAACTCATGCGTGCGCTCACGCACGGTGATCAACATGATGTTGCTCACTCCCACGATGCCGCTCAGCAGCGTGAAAATGCCGATGACCCAGATGGCCACATGCAGAATCCGGGCGGCTGTCTGCTGTTGCAGGTATTGCGTGAACCGGTTCCATATCCAAAGTGCGCTCTCATCCGTCGGGTCGAACTGTTTCTGCCCTCCCAGCACCCGGCGGTAGTCGGCCTCAAACGCCTTGTTGCCGGCCTCGTCGGCCAGCCCTTGGGTGGAAAAAGTGATGTTGTCTATGCTGTCGCCCTTGGCATAGACCGCCTGGAGTGTGGCAAACGGCACCAAAGCCGTAGGCGAGAAACTGTTCTGGTCCCGATAGACCCCCACCACCCGATAGACCACTCCCCCGGCGTTGAGATACTCCCCGACGGGAGAAGCCAGACCAAAAAGCGTGTTCGCCGTTTTCTCGTGCAGCACGATCACTTTCCGGCATTCCTTCATGTCGCGCGCATTGATGAAGCGTCCTTCTTTCAGCCTCACGGCTTCCAGCTCCGGATAGTTCGGAAAGACGCCGTCCACCCCAATCGTCAGATGCTCCTGCCCATAGGTCAGCGTCACATTGGCTTGGCTGACAGTGGCTCCCGCCGTGACGACCCGCCCGGGAAAAGAAGCCGCGGTGAGGGCGCGGTCCCGGTTGTCCAGCGAAACCGACCGGCCCTCCTGCATCCCTTTGTAGGGCTTCGAGGTGAAACCGGGAAAGACCTTCATGGAATTCATCTTCATGTCTCTCGACTGTCCCTCGAAAGCATGAATCAACCCGTTCCCCGCCCCCAACAACACGACGAGCATGAAAATGCCCCACGCCACGGAAAACCCCGTGAGGGCCGTGCGCAGCTTGTTGCGCATGATCGTGCCGTAGATTTCTTGTATCAGGTCTGTCATGGGAATTCCTATTTCATGAGTCCGCCCGCCCCGAACGGGGAAGCCTGATGGTCCAGGTTTTCTTCCACCCGCTCGATCAGCCCGTCCTTGATGTGGATGATCTTGTCTGTCTGGTTGGCCACTCCGCTTTCGTGGGTCACGACGACGATGGTCATCCCCTCGTGGTCATGCAGGCCCTTGAGAATATCCATCACCTCCACTGAAGTCCTACTGTCCAGCGCACCGGTCGGCTCGTCGGCCAATATGATTTGAGGCTTGGCGATCAGCGCCCGCGCGATGGCCACGCGCTGTTTCTGCCCGCCCGACATCTCGTTCGGCAGGTGGTGAGCCCATTCTTTCAGTCCCAGCCTGTCCAGATACTCCATGGCCAGCATGTTCCTCTTTTTCCGGCTCACCCCTTGGTAGAAAAGAGGAAGCGCCACGTTTTCCATGGCATTCTTGAACGAGATGAGGTTGAACGACTGGAAGATGAAACCGATCATCCGGTTACGGTAGTCTGCCGCCCGGTTCTCGCTCAAGCCGCGTATCAACACCCCGTTCAGGTAATATTCGCCGGAGTCATAGTTGTCCAGGATGCCCAGGATGTTCAGCAAGGTGGACTTGCCCGAACCGGAGGCACCCATGATGGACACGAACTCGCCTTTTGCGATATGGAGGTCGATGCCTTTCAACACGTGCAGGGGGGCACCGTTGTAATAGGTCTTGTTGAGGTCTTTCAGCAGAATCATTCCTTTTCCGGATTAACAAACATTCCGGGGCTTCAGCGGGCGGATCTTGCGGGGGCAGGATAACCCAGCCACTCCATCACGCGATCCGGCCGGTTGGTGATAATGGCGTCCACCCCCAGTTTCCTGAGCCGTTCCACTTCTTCCCTGTCGTCCACGGTCCAAGGCACGACCTCCATGCCTTTCGCACGCGCCGCCTCCATCATTTCTTCCGTCAGCAACCGGCTTTCCGGGCTGAACACCTGCGGGGTGAAGTCCAGCCGGGCCATCATCTCCTCGAACGAAGCCACGGAGTCCTCCACCAGATAGGACAAACGCACCGAGGGGTAACGCTCGTGCAGATAGTTCAGCGTGCGCGGGTCGAAGCATTGCACCAACAAGCGGCTGCCCAGCCTCCGGGCCAACATGGCCCGCATGCAGAGGTCGGCATAGGTGCGGTAATCGGGCGAGTACACGCCGTCCTTGGACGGATCCGATTTGATCTCCACGTTATAATACACCGTGTCGCCAAGGCTCCACGCCGCATTCTCCACGTTTTCTACCAGTTCCGAAAACAAGGGCACGTGGCATTTCAGGTTGACCCGGCCCGGATAGGCCGGATGGGGCTTGCTGCCCACGTCGTAGAGGCGCAGGCTGTCATAGTCCATGTCATAGATGCGATACTCCTCCTTGTCCTTCCCCTCCGGAATGTCCTTTCCCGCTGGAGTCAACGCCTTTTCCGCATTCAAATACGCATCATGCGACACGACCACGCAACTGTCCCTCGTCACCTGCAAGTCCATTTCCAGCACGGGAACTCCCAGGCGCACGGCATTGACCATCGCCTCGATGGTGTTTTCGGGATAAAGGGCAGCCCCGCCGCGATGGGCATGCACGAGGGGCAACCGGTCCTCCGCCCCGTGGCCGCAACCGGCCACAACCGCCGCCCACAGGGCGCAGAAGACGAAACGTATCTTCTTGTTCATATGCTTCGGTTTTTTCAGTTCAAAAGTATTTCTGAGGTGCAAAGATACATAAAATCAGAATCCCGCAAAGGAAATCGCGTCACTTTGCCGCCATTTTCTCCAAATCGAAGTCGGTGGCCGAGAACCACGTGCCGTCCCAACGCTTGCCGCGGGCGTTGCTCACCCCGTAGCGCACCACGCTGTCCGCGCCCACCACGATGCCTTCGACCGCCACACGGCTCCAGCCATACCCTTTCCCGGCGTTGGCCCCGGCGATGTTCCGCCACAGCCCCGGCATGATGCCGCCTTCCTTCCGCTTCCGGCGGGCTTCCTGCCAGATCCCCCCGCCGGTGTTGCCACACACCGGCACATCGGCCTGCCGCCGCCCCTCCCGGGTCGCGGCAAAAAGCACGCAGCCGTGGCCGTCCGTGCGGGCCGCCGCCTCCAGCCTGTACGTGCCGGGAGCCACACGCACGGTCCGCTCCAGTTCGTAGGCCATGTTGGGATCCCTGCTCCACGTGTCGATGTATCGTGTCACGTGGTCTCCCGTGTAGTATTCCCCGCTGTTCACGTAATTGTAGCAATGTTCGTGGCGGACCACCCGCCATCCCTCGCTTTCCAGATAATCCAGCTGGCGTTGCATGCGCATGGAATCTTCGCGCGCCCGGCACTCCTGCCTGTAATGTTCGTAGGACATGCCTCCCGAAAACAACGAAGACACGCATGCTATGGCCGCCACCAGCCAAAGGACGGCAAGCACCGTGCGCTTCTGCGCCGTCATCGGTTGCACGCGGCCCGCCGCGCGCATCATCAAATGGATGCCTGTATATAAGGTAAGTGAGAGCCAAAAGAGGAAACTTGCCAGCACGAACCAATAGATGCCCCGGTCGATGCGTCCGGCAATGAAGTCGTACACGAACGATTCGCCGGTGATTTCCGACACGAAAGAGCCGTCCAGATAGGCCATGTAACACACGCAAAGAGCCACCACGACGCCCACCAACGCCACCGCGCAAAGCAAGAGGAAGCCACAGCCCACCAAGGCAAGGCAGCCTTTCAGCAGCACGGCAAAGATCTCGAACAAGCCGTTGAGGCAGCCCTTGGCCGTGCGTTTCGTCTCCGGCGCGGTGGCATAGCGTCCCATCTTCTGCGCCCCGTTCACGATTTCGTCGCGCAGGTTTTTCATGTTCACCGCGCGGCCTTGCATGCGCAGGCGGTCTTCCGGCGTGCCGGCTTCGGGGACGATGAGCCACAACGCCAGGTAAACCACGATGACCACGCCGCCCGAAAGCCAGGTCAGGAGGATCCACAGCAGGCGGATCCACAAGGAGTCGGCCCCCAGATAGCAGGCCAGTCCCGACGCCACGCCGCCCAGCAGCTTGTCGTCGGGATCCCGGAACAGTTTCTTGCGAATCTTCTCCTTTTCGGTTCCCGCGCCGCCGCCCGGCGTTTCGACGGCCTCTTCCCCGTCCACTTCTTCCGGATTGCCGATGCGCGCGATGATGTCCTGCACGTGTTCCATCGTGATGGCCTCCACGCCGGATGCCTTCAGTTCGGCAAACAACTCGGCCACCCGCCGCTCGATGTCCTCCGCGATTTCCTCGCCGCCTTCCTTGCGCGAGAAGTAACGGCGCATGTTCTTTTGATATCGGTTCAACAGTTCGCAGGCGTCCTCGTCGATGGCATAGAGCGCGCCGAACAGGTTGATGGTGATGTTCTTTTTCATCTTCATTGTCTTTTTCGTTTGTTTCAAAGGTTAATCAAAAAAGGATCAGCTCCCGGCCTGCGGCGGGACCCCTTCACGGCCTTCAGCCTTCAGGTGGGCCACCGTGGCGGCCAGCCCTTTCCATGCGCCGTCCAGTTCGCCCAAGAAAGCCTCGCCTTCGCCCGTCAGGGCATAGTACTTCCGCGGCGGCCCCTGGGTGGACTCGCGCCATTCATAACTCAGCAGCCCGTCCTTCTTCAAACGGGTGAGCAGGGGATAGAGCGTGCCCTCCACCACGATCAGGTCGGCCTCCTTCAGCCGCGCGATGATGTCCGAGGCATACGACGGTTCTCTCCGTAGCAGCAGCATGACACAAAACTCCAACATGCCTTTCCGCATCTGCGATTTCGCGTTGTCTACATTCATAAGCATCTCATGTTTTCTTCGGGGAAGCTGGCCGGCCGGCACGTCCCTCCGACGGCACAAAGTTATGCAATATATAAGAACTATGCAATACATAGTAGTATGTTTTTTACAAAAAGAGCCGGAGACCGGGAAAAGAGTGCCTGAACGCCTCCCTCCCCCGCCAGTTTTTATAAAGTTGCGCCACACCTTCCGCGTGCCCGGCCACGTGTGGCGCAGCAGGCGTGCGGCAAGCCGCCGGCCCGACGCCAAGCCACCAACTGTCACAAATGTGGAAAGGGAGCCAGGCACGCCTCAAGAGAGACGGAAATTTCCCGCTTGAAGAAAAAATATTTCCCGCTTGAGAAAAAAATGTGAATCGCCTGAGGAAAATCCGCGTCTTTCAAGACGCTGGAAATCATTCAATTCGTCTCGGCGTTTTGGTCTCCCCGGCAAGCCCGGTTTGTTAAACTTATCGACCGGACAGCCGGCCGTCCCCTGCCGACGGAATTCCACAGGACACGCATGGCCACGGGCTTCTCGCGGTTTTCCGGAACAGACGTGCCAGCCACATTCCACCGGCGGGCAAAACGAGGCATCGCACAAGAGCCATGGCATGCCTTTCACAAAAAGGAACAGGGAAGCGGAAAAGAACGCATGAAAACCTCTTCCACACAACTTTTTTTGTATATTTGTGGCGCACAATTCCACAGAAGGCCCAAGGGTGGGCGAGGAATATGTGCAGATTATATGGAGAAGACGTTTACAGGCGTCTGGCTTTCGGGTTTCAAAACTTCGCAACTTTTGACCTGTCGGAAGAACAGATGGCAACCAGTGGCGTCCTCGTGGTGTGTATATCCACGTGCCGTTTCTTCCGTCCGCGGAAGAAGGGCGTGTTGTATACATATCGGCGTGGGCTTTCTGCGTTGTCCGTTCTCGACAGGTGGGCAATGCGAAGGCCTTGAAACTCGGAACGGGCGAAGGTAAGATTCCCGCGCCTTTTTCGTATATATCTGTTCCGAAGAAATCCATGAAAACAGCCTGTCGGGAGTCCGGGCGCGAAAGGAGGCGGACGCATGTTCCACATCGGGCAGCATATCAGCCAGACGCTCCGCGAACAGGGGCGCACGGTGGCCTGGTTTGCAAAACACTCCACACCTGCAAGAATGATATTGAAAGGGGGCATACCCAAATGGTTTGGTGATGGCGGAACGGCCTTTTTCAGAAGGGAGTCCGCCATCTTTTTTTCCATATTTTGCGGTTTTCTTGCCCGGCAAGCGGATTTGCCGTACTTTTGCGGGAGAAAACGGAAACAATGGAACGATTGAAAGCAGAAATTTTTCCACGGCTTTTTCATTTCAAGAAGCCGGCCGGCACATCCCGCGGGGTTTACACGGAACGACGTTCGTGGCTTGTGCGGCTGGAAGCCGGCGGGCACGAGGGATGGGGCGAATGCGCCCCGCTGCCCAGACTGAGCCTGGACGACCTGCCGGACTATGAGGCGGTGTTGCGGGAGGTGTGCGCGGACGTGGTGCGGGAAGGGCGGGTCGACGCGGCCCGCTGGGCACGCTGCCCCTCGATGGTGTTCGGGATGGAAACCGCCTTGCGGCATCTGGAAAGCCGGACGTATGCCCTGTGGGACACGCCTTTCTCGCGTGGCGAAGAAGGCATCTGCATCAACGGCTTGATCTGGATGGGCACCCGGGAAGACATGTACGCACAAATCCGCACCAAGATGGAAGCCGGCTACCGGTGTGTCAAGCTGAAAATCGGCGCTATTTCCTTCGAGGACGAACTGGAACTGTTGCGCTTCGTGCGCCGGCATTTCCCGGCCTCCGAGATGGAATTGCGGGTGGATGCCAACGGCGCGTTCTCACCGGACGAAGCCATGGAAAAACTCCGGCGGCTGGCCGAACTGGACCTGCACTCCATCGAGCAGCCCATCCGCGCCGGGCAATGGAAGGAAATGGCGCGGCTGACCGCCACGTCACCGCTCCCCATCGCTTTCGACGAGGAACTGATCGGGCATTGCACCCGTGAGGAAAAACAGCAGCTGCTCGACACGCTGCGGCCGCAATACGTCGTGCTGAAACCATCGCTCCACGGGGGGCTACAAGGTTGCCGGGAATGGATAGAAGAAGCCGAAAGAAGAAACATCGGCTGGTGGGTTACTTCGGCATTGGAATCGAACATCGGGCTGAACGCCATCGCACAGTGGTGTGCCACCTGGCACCCGGCAGTGCCCCAAGGACTGGGCACGGGGCTGCTCTTCACCGACAATGTGCCGATGCCGTTGGAAGTCCGGAAAGACAGTCTGTGGTATGTGGCAAACGAACATTAAGCGGCAACAAATCAGGCTGGGCGGGCAACGTTTCACCGCCGCCGACCGGGACACACTGAGGCAGCTGGCCGGCACGGCCTCCGACCCGGCACTGCGCGACGCATACGCCTTTCTCGAGGAATGGTTCTCGCCCTCGCCGTGGATAGAAGTCCAGACTTCCGGCTCCACCGGAAGCCCCAAACGGATGCAAGTGGAAAAGACACGGATGATGCACAGCGCCGCACGCACGTGCGAATACCTCGGACTCGGCGCGGATGAAACAGCCTTGCTGTGCATGAACCTGAAATACATCGGAGCAAAGATGATGGTGGTGCGCGCACTGCTCGCCGGCATGCGCCTGCAAGTGCGGCAACCCTCCGGCAACCCTTTGGCCGGGCTCGACGAGAAGATCGACTTCCTGGCCGTCGTGCCCCTGCAACTCTACCACATCCTGAGAAACGAAGAAGAAAAAAGGGAACTGGCCAAGGTGCGCCACGTGATCGTGGGCGGCGGAGCCGTGGACGAGGCCTTGCTGCCCCTATTGGCCCCGCTCCCCTGCCATGTCTTTTCCACCTATGGAATGACGGAAACCCTCTCGCACATCGCCCTGCGCCCGCTCAACGGCCCGGCGGCTTCCGAGCGCTACACGCCCTTCAAAGGCATCGGGCTTTCGCTTTCGGAACGGCAGACCCTGGTGATCCATGCTCCCGACCTCTGCAGCAACGACCTGGTCACCAACGACGTGGCACGGCTCTATGCCGACGGAACCTTCACCATCATCGGGCGGGCAGACAACACGGTGAACAGCGGAGGCATAAAAATACAAATCGAAGAAGAAGAGAAACGGCTGAAAGAATGCATCGCAACCCCCTTCGCCCTGACCTCTGTGGCAGACGAACGGCTGGGCGAGGCCTTGGTGCTGCTGATAGACAACCATTATCCGGCAGACGATGACACCCTGATGTCCGACATAAAGTCCCGCATGCCACGCTACCATGCGCCCCGGAAAATCATCCGCGTGGAAAAAGTGCCGCAGACCGAAAACGGGAAAATCAACCGGAAAGCCTGCCGTGAGCTGGCCATGGGCGCGCCGGAAAGCAAGGAAAGAGAGTGAACACCTCCTTGGCCTCCTGATGCGTCCCCCCGCCAATGCCTTGGAAACGCCAGCAGAAAACGCTCAGGGCAATCCGCATTTCACAACGCGCGCACCTTCCGCATCCTCCTCCAAGCCCACCTTCACCGCGTCACCGGGAAGCAGCTCCTCCACCAGCTCCGGCCACTCGATGAAGCAGAGGGCGCCGCTGTAAAAATAGTCTTCATACCCCATGTCATAAACTTCTTCCAACTTCTTGATGCGATAGAAGTCGAAGTGGTAAATCAGCTCCCCGCTGCCGGAACGGTATTCATTGACAATGGCAAACGTGGGCGAGTTGATGACATCCTCCACGCCAAGGCATTCACACACCGCCTTGATGAAGGTGGTTTTTCCGGCACCCATTTTCCCGTAAAAGGCAAAGACCGTGTGGTCGCCCATGGCGCTGACGAATTCCTTTGCGGCTTCGCGGATGTGGTCCAAAGAATCGATTTTGATTTCCATATTCAGATTGCTATTTTAACTTCGTTTTTTACTTTGCAACGTAATGAGCGGAATGAGCATCTCCTCCATGGAAATGCCTCCGTGCTGAAAGGTGTCGCGATAATAAGACACATAATAATTATAATTGTTCGGGTAAGCAAAAAACTTGTCCCCCGAAGCAAAGATATAGGCCGTGCTCAAATTCGGAGAAGGAAGCATGGCCTTGCGCGGATCCTTGATTTCAAAAACCTCCTTCAGGTTATACTTCAGGTTCTTCCCCAGCTTGTAGCGCAGGTTGGTGTTGGTGTTCTTGTCACCCACCACCTTGATGGGATCTTTCACGCGGATGCTCCCATGGTCGGTGGTAAGAACGATCTTATAGTCACTGGATGCCAGCGCACGGAACAAATCCCGCACGACCGAGTGGCGGAACCAGCTTTGGGTGAGGCTGCGGTAGGCGGCCTCGTTGGAAGCCAGCTCGCGCACCATCTTGGACTCCGTGCGGGCATGGGAAAGCATGTCGATAAAATTGAACACCACGACATTCAAGTCAAATTTCTCCAAATGCTTGAGCTGTGCAATGAACTTGTCCGCCGCAAAGGAATCATTGATTTTATGGTAACTGAACGTGTTTTTCCGCCTGTAACGGTCCAATTGGGTCTGCACCAGCGGGGCTTCGTTCAAATTTTTGCCCTCCTCTTCCTCTTCATCCACCCACAATTCGGGGTACATCTCAGCTATTTTGTTCGGCATCAGCCCGGAAAAAATGGCATTGCGGGCATATTGCGTGGCGGTGGGCAGAATGCTGCAGTAAATGTCTTCTTCGATGAAGAAAGAATCGGCCAGTTCCGGAACGATGGTCCGCCATTGGTCAAAACGGAAATTGTCAATGACAATGAGAAATACCTTTTCGCCCTGGTTGAGCCAAGGAAAGACCTTGGTCTTGAAAAGGTCCGGACTCATCAACGGGCGGTCTTCCGGTTGCCCGATCCAATGCTCGTAGTGCCTGCGTATAAACTTGGCAAAAGCCTGGTTGGCTTCCGTCTTCTGCATGCCGAGCATCTCTTCCATGTTGCTGTCGGTCTCGGAAAGTTCAAGTTCCCAATACACCAGCCGCTTATAAACTTCTTTCCAATCGTCAAAAGTCAGCGAGTCATTGATCTGCATGCCAATCTTCCCGAAATTCTGCTGATAGGCAGTCTGCGCCACTTCGGTGACGATTTCCTTCTTGTGGATATTCTTCTTCAATGTCAAAAGAATCTGGGTGGGATTGACCGGTTTGATGAGGTAATCGGCAATCTTTGAGCCGATAGCCTGATCCATGATGTTTTCCTCCTCGCTTTTGGTCACCATGACGACAGGGGTGGCAGGAGTGATCTCCTTGATGCGCGAAAGCGTTTCCAGGCCGCTCAACCCGGGCATATTCTCGTCCAACAGGATCAAGTCGTAGGCCGTCCCGACACATTTGTCCAGCGCGTCCTGCCCGTTAGAGACCGTTTCCACCTCGTAGCCCTTCTTTTCGAGAAACAAGATGTGGGCTTTCAGCAACTCAATCTCATCGTCCACCCAAAGTAATAATCCATTGCTCATGCGTCGTAAATCTCTTGCGTTAGAAAATGATTCCACTGTCTGTTTCTTCGAGGTCCTCCCCGCTTTCATTCTCGCTACCCTCCTCGCTGTCGTCCGGTTCATCGTCCGGATGACGGATGATAAGCGGCGTGGGGGTGTCGATTTTCAGGTCTTCCGGCACTTGCAACGGAGCGAACTTCTCATCGTAGAACTTCTTATAATCATCAAAACTGAAAGTGGTGCCCAGAAGTTCGAGGTTATCCTCAGAAATAATCACCGAACGTATGTTTTTAAGCACTACGCTCATGTGCGGGTCTGCGTATAGCTTTTGCGCATAGGCATGCGCTTCATCGAAATTGAGGAATCCGCCCACCCGCATTTGCGCCAGCCCGTCGGCCTTTTCAAGAGTGATGTCGAAATTACGCACCGTGAAGCTCGTGAAATTATACAATGCCATTTCGTAAAGCAGCTGGTTCTCGTCCAGGCTGTTCTCCGGATAAGCCAGTATGAAGTAGAAATTAGCCAGACGTTCGTCGCTCAACTGTTGCCCCATGGCAGTGGAGTCGCTTCCGCTCCCGCCCGTGCGGCGGCTCCAAATATCACTGGCCACATATTTCCCGTCGGCCAACGGCCGCCCCTCCTCAATGCCTTTCACAATGCTTTGGGCAATCTCGGCCACCTCGTCCTGCGGATATTTCTCAATGACCTGTTTCAAAGTCACCAGGAAGCTGTCCCGCTGGCCGGCATAGAGCTGGCTCATGGCTTGGACGAACATGAACTTTGCCCGATGAGCCCCCTCCGGAAAATCAGAAGTCGAAATCTTGTAGTTGCGGAACACCTCCTCATAATCGTCACGGCCATATGCGGCATAGGACGCGGCATAAAGCGAATCCTCGATATGCTTTCCCTCACGGGCATAAAGTTCATAACGCGGGTTAGCCAGCATGATGGCATATTTGCTTTCGGGAAACTCCTCAATGAGGCGTTGCCTGTAAAGTTCAGCCTCAGCCGTGTCTTTCCGCCTCCCGTTGATGAGGAACAAATGATAATACACATTGTCCTTGTCGGCCACATCCGGGAAAGAGTCGATCAGGCGCAACAAGGTGCGGCGGGCCAGTTCGAAGTTTTCCAGGCGTTCCATTTCCAGAATGCCTGCTTGGTAGAGCGCGTCGCGCAAAATGTCATTAGAAGCCTGGAGTTGTTCTTCCGTAAAAGGTATTTGCTGCAAATAATACTCCCGGTTATGCGGGTCGCTGGCCAACGAATCGGCCAGCCGTTCCTGCACTTCGGCGATGCTGTCGGCGCGGGCGATGCTGTCGGCCATTGCCGCCTGCAAGCTGTCGCCCCCTTCGCTGTAATCATATTCGCCGAACTCGTCCGTACGATCCTCATTTTTATGGCTCCGCCGCCAGTTGTCTTCCAAAGGCCGGCGGCCCCATGTGCGGACAAAAGCCTGCTTGCCTTGTGCCACGACCGCAGGATTATAAAAATACCATGTGCCGCCCTGTCCTTGCTGGGCGCCAGCCGTTCCCCGGTTGGCGGTTCCTGCCGCAGGGGTGGCTGCCGGAGTCTGCGGCATATTGGCCTCCATTCGGGCCTCCATTTCCGCCCGGGCCGCTTCTTTCTCCTGTTCCTTCAAAGCCTCGATCACACGGTCTATGGCTTCGTTCCGTTCATCTTCAGGAAGTTTCGCCAGCCATTGCAAACTGTCTTGCAGTTTGATGGAAGACAAGTGGGGTTCCAGCTCCGTCAGAATGGTTGAGCGCCGTTCGGCTTCCTTATACTCGTCGTGCTCCTTGTCAAGGATGCCCACCAGTTCCGCATAACAACGCTGGGCATTGATATAATCTTCCTTATCCCAATAGATCCCGCCCAAACGAAGCAACAACACGGCCTTGGCTATGCCGTTCTGCGTGCTTTCCTTGGCTCCCCTTTCATATGCGCCGATGCAGTGCGCCGTGTCTTTGTTGGCCAGATAAATATTCCCGAGCGCATAATAGATTTGATCCTGGTAATCCTTGTTTTTCTTGTTCCGGGCCATGCGCTTCAGCTTTTTCACCATCTTGCCATGGTTGCCTTCCGACATGACTTCGGTTTGCAGGATCTGTGCGCTGAACGACAGTTCATAAGGCGGATTGGCCCGCACGACACGCCGCAAAGCCTTGTAGGCCTCCGCATGGTGTCCCAGTTCATGATGAATCTGCCCCAAGAGGTAATTCAGGCGCGCCTTTTGTGTCTTGTTCCGCTCCTTCTTGATGGTCTGCTGCAAGTAGGGTACAGCCTCCTCATATTGCTTCACCAGGATCAGATAATCCGCATACGAGGCGTTATATTCCTTTTCTCCTTCGCCGCTGATGCTGTCTCTCCCGATCTTGCGGAGCACGTCTTCCGCGTCATAAGGCCATTCCATCTCCACGTAGCAACGCGCCAGGTAAGCCCGCGCCACCGACACCACTTCGGGTTGCCCGGCATAGAGCGCGCTGATATAGTTAAAAGTAGAAGCCGCCTCGATGAAATCTCCTTGTTGGAACTGCGCTTTCCCCATCAGCAGCCAAGCATGGCGGAGAAAGGGGTTGAACTCCTTCCGGGCCAGATAAGCCTTTTCCTTGGCTGTTTTCCTTTTGTTCACGTTGGATTTGGGTTTTGCCTTAATGGAATGCTGCTTGATGGCCTTCTCGCACTTCTCTATCGCCGTCTCAAAGTTGGATTTCCCCAAGGCCGCCGTCTTGGAGTCGCGGACATTAAACATGGGGAGTAATTCCGTGTAGTTGTCCTTATGCCCTTCCCGTTGCTCCGACACACCTTCCTTGAAGGCTTCAGAACCGTTGAAATACGTGTTGAACCGGGCCGTCATGGAATGATAGAAACGTGCCCCCGACGTGTTTTTCTTGGTGGAACACGCGGTAATGGCAGACAACAGGACGGCCACACAGGTTAGGATATGTAGAATTCTTCTTTTCAATGCGTACTCTATTCAGTCTAAAAACTGGAAAACATGCTTTTTATTGCCTTTGGGAATGGATAAAAAAGAGGGAAAATCCTTTGCAAACCAAATAGATGAGTATGGAAACAAATATAATGGATGCGCCGGACGGTATATTATAGCAATAGGAAAGAGCCAGCCCGCCCAGGCAACCGGCATAGCCGATGACGGCGGACAGCAGGGCCATATGCTTGAAGCTACGGGTGAAAAGGTTGGCCGTCACTTGGGGGATGGTAAGCAACGAGATGACCAGAACGATGCCTACCATACGCAGGCAAGCCACGATGGTAAGGGCGATGAAAGCCATCATGCCATACTCAATGGCGGCGACCGGAAGCCGCTGCGAACGGGCAAATTCCGCATCGAAAGCCACGGAAACAAGCGGACGGAGGAAAAAAGCGAACACGCCGAGACCCACAGCCGTAAGCACGGACAGCAAAAACAAATCTTCCCGGCTGATGGTCAAGATGTTCCCGAAAAGGTAGGAAGACAGTTCCGGAGTAAACCCTGGCGTAAGGAAACTGCAAATGATCCCGACGCTCATGCCCAACGTCCAGAAAATTGCGATGGCTGAATCCTCGCGCACGCCCTGCCGATGGCTGAACCACTGGATGCCACAGGCCGAAAGCACGGAAAAGACCGCAGCCGACCACACCGGCGAGAATCCGAAATAAACCCCGATGCCGATGCCGCCGAAAGAAGCATGCGTGATGCCGCCACTGATGAACACGAGGCGGCGCGTGACGATATAGGTGCCCACGATGCCACAAAGCATGCTGGCCAGCAAGCTGCCCGCCAAGGCGTTTTGAAAGAACGTGTAGGACAGAATGTTCATGACTGCGCAAATCTCCTTTCGCCGATGATCAGGAACACCTCGTCCTTCACGGCATCGGGCAGGGGCACCCCCCGAAGCTGAAGGCTGCGCACCCAACCCGCCACTTCATCATCGCGCATCGTGTAGAGCACATCACGGAACTCATCGGTTTCCGCCTCGCTATAAGCAGACGCGTCCTTGCCCCGGAAACGGTCTAATTCTTCGTCATTGTAATATTCAATGTCCTTGCTCACGGCGGCCAACAGGCTTTCCTTCTCGCACACCTCATGCTGCCCGCAACACTCCTGGGGAGGCTGTCTCACAGCCGGCATCTCACGGATCTCACCCTCTGCGATTTTCTTTTTCAACGAAAGATTACGCATGTAACCTGCCACCAACGCAATCAGGGCAGCCAGGATTATGGCGGAAAGTGCATAAACAATAATCATGATTCGGCGATTTCAAATCCACTATCTTTCAGGTCATCCCAATAACGCGGATACGACTTGCTCACCACGTGCGGGTCGTTGATGCGAATGTCGGGAAGCACGAGGCAACACGGGGCAAACGAAAGGGCCATGCGGTGGTCTTCATAAGTGTCAATGGAAGCCTGGGATTGTGCTTCCCCCCTCCGCCCGTCCCACGACAAGTCTGTCCCCGTGGATTCGAGCACGTAGCCCAGTTTCGACAATTCACGGATAAGAGCCGCGATGCGGTCGGTTTCCTTGATGCGCAGGCTGCGCAGTCCGGTGAACCTGAACGGCACTCCCAGCATGGCACAAGTGACGGCAAACGTTTGCGCCAAGTCCGGCTGATTCAGGAAGTCATAGTCCATCCGCTCCATCCGCAAAGCCTGACGGGTCAGTTCCACGCACCCCAATCCCGCCTCATTGCGGAAAAAACGGGTATGAACCCCCAATGCGTCAAACAAACGGGCCGTCGCCGCGTCTCCCTGGGCACTGTCGGGGAACAATCCGGCCAGCACGACCCGGGCTTCCCGGTCCGGCGAGAGCGCCACCATCTGATACCAATAGGAAGCCGCGCTCCAGTCCCCTTCTATATAATAAGGAGTGGGCCGGTAAGGCACAGGACGCACGGCAATATGCCGCCCGTCGGTCCATCCGGCCTGTGCCCCGAAATCCCCCATCAGGCGCAACGTCAGGTCGATGTAGGGACGCGAGATGATTTCGCCCGTCAACTCCAGTTCCAAGCCTTTTTCCAGCACCGGGCCGATCATCAACAAGGCAGAGATGTATTGCGAGCTCACGTTGCCGGGCAAGCTAAGCCGCCCGCCTTCATGGCATCCGCCGGCCACACGCAACGGGGGGAAACCCTCGGTTTCCACATAATCCACCCTTGCGCCCAATTGGCGCAAGGCATCCACCAGAATGCCGATGGGACGCTGTTTCATCCGCGCCGTCCCGGTCAGGACATGCGTCCCCTCGCCCACCGCAAAAAACGCAGTGAGGAACCTCATGGCCGTGCCGGCGGCCTTAATGTCCACAAGATCGCCCCCGCCGCCTGTGAGCGCCTTGACCATCACCGCCGTGTCGTCGCAATCCGAGAGGTGGCAGGGCAGGTCGCCTCCGCGCGTCAAGGCCTGTATGACGAGTGCGCGGTTACTGATGCTTTTGCTGGCCGGAAGTTCCGTTTCGTGCCGCAACAGGCGTGGAGCTATGAGTCTGATTTGCATGTTTTGCCTGAAATTAGCGTTTTATGAACACAAAAGTAGGAATTTATTTGGAATTTTCAAAAACTATTTCTACTTTTGCACCCGCAAACGGGATGTAGCTCAGTCCGGTTAGAGTACTCGTCTGGGGGGCGAGTGGTCGCTGGTTCGAATCCAGTCATCCCGACGCA
>CALUNJ010000031.1 GCA_944321975.1 uncultured Paraprevotella sp. | reverse complement strand
GAATCTTAGGGTTTGTTTGGATTAAAACCTTATCTTTGTGTAGGATTTAAAAGTCAATGCTATGTTAAATACGAGTCTGTTTTCAGTCCTTGTCCATGAGCAGGCGGCACGCTATGGTGACGCCACCGTGCTTAGTTACCGCGATTACGAGCGCAACGAGTGGTTGCCGGTGTCGTGGAACGAATTTTCGGCAGTGGTGCGTCGTGTTTCCGCAGCCTTGTTGTCCCTCGGGGTGGAGATGCAGGAAAACCTGGCCGTATTTTCTCAAAACAAACCCGAGTGCCTGTATGTGGATTTTGGCGCATATGGCATCCGGGCGGTGACCATTCCGTTCTATGCTACCAGTTCGGAAAGCCAGGTCACTTACATGGTGAATGATGCGCAGGTGCGCTATGTGTTTGTCGGGGAGCAATATCAGTATGACACGGCGTTCCGTTGCATGCCCCATTGCCCGAGTCTGCAAAAACTGGTCATTTTCGACCGCACGGTCGTGAAAAACCCGCAGGATAAGATTTCTGTTTATTTTGATGAATTCCTCCAAACGGGCGATGACTCCCTTGGGGAAGAAATCGACCGGCGTTCGGCCGCCTTGTGCTTGGACGATTTGGCCAATATCCTGTATACTTCCGGCACGACGGGGACGAGCAAGGGGGTGATGCTGACCCACCGGATGTACCACGATGCATTGATTGCCAACGACAAGGTGTTGCCGTTGAGCGAAAAGGACGTGGTGCTGAACTTCCTGCCCTTCACCCATGTCTTTGAGCGTGCATGGTCTTATCTCTGCATCGCCGAAGGGGCGCGCCTGGCGGTCAATTTGCGTCCGGCCGACATCCTGCAGTCTTTGCAGGAGGTGCATCCCACGTGCATGTGCGCCGTGCCGCGTTTTTGGGAGAAAGTCTATGCCGGCGTGCTTGAAAAGATCAGGCAGAGCAACCCGGTGCAGCGGAAATTGCTGCACGAGGCTTTGCTGGTGGGCAAGGCCTATAACGTGGATTTCCGCATGCGTGGGCTGATTCCGCCGGTGTCCCTGCGCTTGCGTTATGCCTTTTTTGAAAAGACGGTCATCGCCTTGTTGAAGAAGACTTTGGGGCTGGAAAAGGCCAATTTTTTCCCTACTGCGGGGGCTGCCATTCCGCCGCAGGTGGAAGAGTTCGTGCATTCTGCCGGTATCCGGATGATGGCCGGCTACGGGCTTACAGAGTCTACGGCCACGGTGTCTTGTGACCACATCGGGGAGCACAAGACCATCGGATCCGTGGGGCGGCTCATTGAAGGCTTGCAGCTGAAGTTCGGCAAGGACAATGAGATCCTTTTGCGCGGGGCGACGATCACGAAGGGGTATTATCACAAGGAAGATGCCACGCGGGCTGCTATCGATGCCGAAGGTTGGTTTCATACCGGCGATGCCGGCTATCTTAAAAACGGCGAGTTGTTTTTGACCGACCGCATAAAGGATCTTTTCAAGACTTCGAACGGGAAGTATATCGCGCCGCAAATGATTGAGTCGAAGTTAGTGGTGGACCGCTACATCGACCAGATAGTGGTGATTGCCGACCAGCGCAAGTTCGTTTCGGCGCTGATCGTGCCGGAATATGCCTTGCTGGAGGATTTTGCCCGCCGCCATCACATTCCTTTCACGGACAAGGCAGACTTGTGCCGGAATGCCGACATCAACAAGATGCTGTTGTTCCGCATCAATACGCTGCAGCAGGAATTTGCCCATTACGAGCAGGTGAAGCGCATCACCTTGTTGCCTGAGCCGTTTAGCTTGGACAAGGGCGAACTGACGAACACGCTGAAGGTAAAACGTCCTGTGATCAACCGGAACTATGCGGAGGAAATCAACGCGATGTACGCCGAAGACCTCCTTCCTCCGGAAGTGTAGGGAGAGGGTGGGAGCCGAAGGCCGTGAAGACTAAGGGGGGAGACTTTCCGCCGGGAGTGGGGCACGGGCTTGTATTTTCTTTTCTTTTTTGCTTGATTAAAGAATAATACTTACCTTTGCAACGCGATTCAGGAACTTTTGTTTCACCCTTTAAACATTTATTTTTCATGGATTTTATTGTGGACTTTATCTTGCACATTGATCGGCACATGATAGAGATGGTGCAGGAGTATCATTCGTGGACCTACGCCATTCTGTTTCTAATCATTTTCTGTGAGACAGGGTTGGTCGTCACTCCTTTCCTGCCGGGTGATTCCATGCTTTTTGTGGGCGGGGCCATCTCGGCTCTTCCGGGAGTCCCCCTTGATGTACATTGGCTTTCGTTGGTGTTGTTCATTGCTGCGGTTTTGGGTGATTCGTGCAACTACATGATCGGGCATTTTTTCGGAAAGAAACTTTTCAGCAATCCGGATTCCAAGATTTTCAAGCAAAGCTATTTGGACAAGACGCATGAATTCTACAAGAAATATGGCGGGAAAACCATTATCATCGCCCGTTTCGTGCCCATCGTGCGCACTTTCGCGCCTTTTGTCGCCGGGATGGGGCGCATGCATTACTATTATTTCATGCTCTATAATGTGACGGGCGGTGCTTTGTGGATAGCGGTGTTCTGTTATGCCGGGTATTTCTTTGGCGACTTGCCATTTGTGCAGCAGAACCTGAAGTTGCTCATCGTGGCCATTGTGGTGATTTCGATTCTGCCGGCCGTCATCGAGGTGTTGCGCGCCAAGATGAAGAAGGGGAATAATTAGCCCTTCGCATTGGCAGTGGCGGGCCGTTTCCTCTTGGCTTCTCTTAAAGATAGGACTAAATAGGACTAAAAAGCAATAGGATGAAATTGGGAATTATCAGATGCCATCAGACGGAGGATTTCTGTCCGGGCAATGGATGTTTTAAAGCGGTTCGAGGGCGGAAAGGGGCTTTCGAGGGGATAGACGAGGAAATCGAAATGGTCGGTTTTACCAATTGTGGCGGATGTCCGGGGAAGAAGGCCATTTTGCGTGCGAAAATGCTGGTTGAGCGCGGAGCCGACACCATCGCTTTCGCCTCGTGCATACAAAAGGGAACTCCCATCGGTTATCCTTGTCCGTTCCATGCGAAGATGAAAAACCTGCTGAAGGCCGGTCTTCCGGAGCATGTCCGCATCTTGGACTACACTCACGATGCGCCTGGCGACAAGAAATGACGGGTTGGGGGAGGCGGATCGCCCCGTGGGCCGTTTGTTCTTGCGGGGGCAGAGGGGGCGCGTCGTGTGCCTCCTCTGCCCCCGGCGTTTTTGCCTGAAGGCCGGTCAGGGTTCTCCTAATTTGTCGTATGAGGTTTGCAGGATGGCCTTGCCTTTCAGTTCGCGGGCCGGTGTGCCCTCCTCCGGGGTGGTGCAAGCTACTTTCCGGGCTGCATTGTCGAAGACGGTCGCTCCGGTGCTGTCCTTGAACAGGAAGCCGTCATTGTACGTGGAGTAGGCGAAAGGGTAAACGTAGGCTTCCGAGAAAATGTTGCGGCTGAAGGCGAAGTCGGCATGCGGCAGTCCGAGTTGGGCGAGCAGCGTGGCCGGCATGTCGCTTTGGTTCATGAGCGTATGCACGGTGCGCGGTTCCCGTATGGCACCGCCGAGCCATAGCATGGGGATGTGGTAGTAGTCGGGCGAGGCCGGGCCGTAGTCGGGTGAACTGCCATGGTCCGGGATGCAGACCACCAGCAAGTTGCGCCATACGGGCAGTTTCTTCAGGCGTTCGATGAACTCCCCCAGGCAGTGGTCGGTATAGGCAAAGGAGTTCAGGCGTTTGTCTTCCAGCCGTTTGTAGGGCACTTCGAACGGTTCGTGGCTGCTGAGCGTGAGGAAACCGGTGTGCCACAATTCGTTTTCCGGTCGTGTCCGGATCATGTCATAGAGTTTTTCGAAAGCATATTCATCGTGTGCGCCCCATGAACTGGACGTGCGTTCTTCCAGGCTGAAATCCGCGTCGCTGACGAGCTTCTGGTACCCTGTGGTGGTGAAGTAGCTCCGCATGTTGGTGAAGTTGATGTCGCCCCCGTAGAGGAAATCCGTGTGATAGCCGTGGGCTTTCAGGGTGCGGGCGATGCCGGGCAGCCTGCCTGACTTGGCGGGCATTTTCATGATGGAGGTGGCCGGGTAGCTGAGATGCCCGCTCAGTGCGCTCACCAGCCCCCGGTCGGTGCGGAAACTGTTGGCATACACATTGTCGAAGAACACGCCCTCCCGGATGAGGCGGCTCATTTGCGGGGCCGCTCCTTTGACGCCACCAAGTTCTTCCACATAGTATCCCCCGAAACCTTCCAGCACGATGATGAGCACGTTCGGGCGGCGGGTGTTCAGGAGCGTGTCCGTGCAGCCTTCCGTCGAGGCGGGATAGAGCGGGCCATAGGTCGCGGCCAGTGTCTTTTCGTCCAGGTAATTGTATTTTCCGGCGAAGTCTTCGGCTTTGAAACAGGAGTAGAGCAGGCTGAAGGCCGGGTTGATGGCGGCATGGTTCAGATAGTTGTTTTCACTGAAATACGCGTCGCCCACGTTCATGGTCGAACGTCCCACGCCTCCCCGGATGCAGAGGAAAATCAGGCCTCCCAGAAGCAGGTGTGTGCCGTTGCAGGCCAATTGTTGCCTCGCCCCGGCAAGTCGGGGGAAACGGCGCGGGGTGAGCCAGATGAGCAGCCAGGAGAGCAACACGGCGAAGGCGCAGGCCAGCAGAAGGCGGATGGCGACGTAGGACGCGGACACACTGGCCAAAGCCTGTTTGGGCGCGTCCACGTAGTTGAAGATCGTGGCATCCAGTTTGAACTGCCAGAAGGAATAGAGCGAAGTGTCGCCCACGCAGATGAGCGACAGAAGCAGCGCGACGAGGGCGAAATAGGGGGCAAGGATGGCCCGGTGGTTGAGGCGCGGGATCCACATTCCGGCCCACACCACGGCAAAAGGCACGACGGACAGGTAACCTGTGGTGGAGGCGTCAAGTCCCAGCCCGTGGCGGATGACTTGCGCCATGTCGCCGACCGACAGGGGCCATGTGGAGGAACCTGCGTTGACATACGTGAAGATGACTTTCTGCAGAATAAAGAAGGTCAGGAAGGTGGCATACACCTTTATCATATATCCTATGCGCGCTTTCATGTGGTTGCTGATTCTGTTTTGTGGGGGATAAGAACTTTATTTACGTCCGAAGTCGGCCGGGATTTCTCCCCACCGCACCGTGTCCCATTTGTGTATGGGGATGTCGGTAGGGTTGGCCTTCAACCAATGCTCTGCCCGCGCGATCATGTCGAACAAGGCTTCTGTGCGGTCGTTTCGTTCCAGCCGGGTCTTGCAGCGTTTTTGCTTCACCCATCCGATGGCATTGCGGCTGTCGGAGAAGACCGGCATGCGGATGTTTTTTTGTTTCATGAGGGCCAGGGCATGCACGATGGCCAGGAACTCACCGATGTTGTTGGTGCCATATACGGGGCCGAAGTGGAACACCGTTTCGCCCGTCCGCAGGTAAATCCCGCGGTATTCCATCGGGCCTGGGTTGCCGCTGCATGCCGCGTCCACGGCCAAAGCCTCGGCGGGCACGCCGGCCGGCAGGGGCAGGACGGTGTCGTGGCGGGCGGCAGGCACGTCGGCCACGTTTCCGGATTTCGCGGCACGGGGCTTTCCCTTCTTCTTGAGGTATAAAAAGGGTGAGGAGGCATATGCTTTCTCCGCCTCTTCCTTGGATTCGAAAGACTTGTAGGCGGCTCCTTCGACCCCGTTGATTTGCAATTTGCAGTCTGTCCAGGAATGGTAGATTCCTGGACAGACGCCATGCCACACCACGTAGTATTTCTTCTTCCCCATGTCCGTCCAAGGGAGTGTTTGGAATTACATGCGTTCCGGCACCTCGATGCCCAGCAGCCCCATGCCCGTGCGCACGACTTTGCCAACGTTGGCGGCAAGCACCAGCCGGAAGGCGCGCTTGTCGGCATCTTCTTCGTGCAGGATGCTGAAGTCGTGGTAGAATTGGTTGAATTCCTTCACCAGGTCGTAGCAATAGTTGGCGATGCAGCTTGGGTTGTAGTTGTGGCCGGCTTGTTTCACCATTTCCGGGAAGTCGGTCAGCATTTGTATCAGTCCGATTTCCTTTTCGCTCACTTCCGCCGTGGCCGGGAGTGTGCCGGGGATCACGATGCCGGCCTCGGCCGCTTTGCGCATGATGGAGCGGATGCGGGCGTAGGTGTATTGGATGAACGGGCCCGTGTTGCCGTTGAAGTCGATGCTTTCTTCGGGGTTGAAGAGCATGTTCTTGCGCGCGTCCACCTTCAGGATGAAGTATTTCAAGGCTCCCAGCCCTACGATGCGGGCGATCTCGGCAGCCTCTTCCTCGCTCACGTCGGTCAGTTTGTTGATCTTGTCTTCCGACATTTTCCGCGCGTTGTCAATCATGGCGGCAATCAGGTCGTCGGCATCCACCACGGTGCCTTCACGGCTTTTCATTTTCCCGTTGGGCAGTTCCACCATGCCGTAGGAGAAGTGCACGAGGCTTTTTCCCCATTCAAATCCCAGTTTGTCCAAAAGGATGGACAGCACTTGGAAGTGGTAGTTCTGTTCGTTGCCCACCACGTAGATCATTTTGTCGATGGGATAGTCGCGGAAGCGCAGTTTGGCCGTGCCGATGTCCTGGGTCATGTAGACCGACGTGCCGTCGGCGCGGAGCAGGAGTTTCTCGTCCAGGCCTTCAGCCGTCAGGTCCGCCCACACGGAGCCGTCCGCCTTGCGGAAGAACAGCCCTTTTTCGAGTCCTTCCATGACCTTCTCCTTGCCTTCGAGATAGGTTTCCGATTCATAATAGATCTTGTCGAAGGACACGCCGAGGGCCTTATAGGTCTCGTCGAAGCCGGCATAGACCCAGCTGTTCATCTTGCGCCAGAGGGCGCGCACTTCCGGGTCGTTGTGTTCCCACTTGACCAGCATTTCGCGGGCTTCCTTCATGAGCGGGGCTTCGTTCTTGGCTTCTTCCTCGCTCATGCCTTCTGCCATGAGCTCCTTGACTTGCGCTTTGTAATGTTTGTCGAAGGCCACGTAATAGTCGCCCACGAGATGGTCGCCCTTGACTCCTGTGCTTTCAGGGGTGGCTCCGTTGCCATATTTCAGCCAGGCCAGCATGCTTTTGCAAATGTGTATGCCCCTGTCGTTCACGATGTTCGTCTTTACGACGCGGTTGCCGTTGGCTGCCATGATGCGCGCCAGGGCGCCGCCCAGCAGGTTGTTGCGCACGTGTCCCAGATGGAGCGGCTTGTTGGTGTTGGGCGAGGAATATTCGATCATGACCAGCGGGGAGTTTTCTTGGGCCGCGGTCAGGCCGAACTGTTCCTCGTGGTGAATGTCGGATAGCATTTCAATCCAGCTGACCGGCGAAATGATCAAGTTGAGAAATCCTTTCACCACGTTGAAGTCCGCCACGACGGAGGGGATTTCCTGTTTCAGGAAGTCGCCGATTTCTTGTGCGGTGTCTTCCGGCTTTTTGCGGGAAATCTTCAGGAAGGGGAACACCACGAGGGTGAGATGCCCGGCGAAGTCTTTCTTCGTCTTTTCGAGCTGTATGGTTTCGGGAGCGATGTCTTGTCCATACAAAGTCTTGATGCCGCGCACCACGGCGGCTGTGACATTGGCTTCTATCTTCATGTTTTTTTGTCTTTTCCTATTGGTTCAGGCTGCAAATTTAGTTAAAAACCTTGGTTCCGGCTTCATGGGGGAAGGAAAAAATCAAGTTTGCCTTTGCCCGTGTGCGCCTGTTGCGGGAAAAATCCGCGTGGCGGAACCGGGCAAGGCCGCTCTCAAGGGGAGCGGGAATTTTCTTCAAGCGATTCACATTTTTTTTGCTTGAGAAAAAAATGTGAATCGCTTGAGAAAAAAACACGCCTTTCAAGAAACGCGTTTTCCCGTTGATTCTTAGTGAAATAGGATTCCTTTTCAAAATAGGGGGATGGCGCTTGCGGAAGGGAAAAGGATGCGGCGGAAGCAAGGCCGCATGGAATCCGGCGAGGGCTATCATTTCCCCCGTGTGCCGGTCCCTCCGGCGCGGGGGCGAAAGTCGGTCGTGCGCAAAAAAGTGAAAAGAAGTCCACTGCCCACTTGGAGAGGCAGTGGAAAAGCAGTTCCCCGCTAAATTCCCGCTGTTCCGGCATAGGCTGCGGGCGGGGATAAGAGAAAGGGAAGAAGCCGGTTGTTTGCTCCTTCCCTTCTTTCCTTCCGCTTCCTGAGATGCTTATTGGATTGCGTTTTCCAATTCTGCGCCGGCTTTGAATTTGGCGATTTTCTTGGCGGCGATGGTGATTTGCTCTTTCGTGCGCGGGTTGATGCCGGTACGGCTGGGGCGTTCGCTCACGGAGAATGTCCCGAAGCCCACGAGGGCTATCTTGTCGCCTTTCTTTAGTGCTTCGGCGATAGCGTCGAGTGTAGCTTCCAAAGCCTTTTTGGCATCAGCTTTGCTCAGGTTTGCGTTGTCCGCAATGGCATTGATAAGTTCTGTTTTGTTCATCTGATGACTAATTTAATGGGTAATAATATTGTTTTCTCTATCCTATTTTGCAAATGTATGTAAACTATCTGTTAAAACAAACTTTTTCATTGAAAAAATATTTCTTTTTATGAAAAACGGGCACCTTGGCGGTTTTATTTTAAATGAAATGGAATAAAATTCGTATTTTTGCGCCCGGAATCAAATTATTTTAAAAAGACTACAAGATGATGAACATGCCTCCAGTGACGAAAAACCTGATTATAATCAACGTGTTGTTTTTCTTGGCCAAATTGGTCGCGAAGGCCTATGGTGTCGACCTGGATGATTTGTTGGGGTTGCATTTCTTTTTGGCGCCGGATTTCCAGTTCTACCAGTTCTTCACGTACATGTTCATGCATGGCGGCGTGGCGCATATCTTGTTTAACATGTTTGCCGTGTGGATGTTCGGGCGCGTGATGGAATCTTATTGGGGCAGCCGCCGTTTCCTTATTTATTATATGGTGTGCGGCTTGGGTGCCGGGCTGGCCCAAGAAGGGGTGCAATATGTGTCTTATTTGTGGCGTGGCTTGGATGCCTACGACTCGGTAAACGTGGGTTATGCGGTGGTTTCAATGGGGGAATACCTGAATCGTTGGACGACCATCGGGGCTTCGGGTGCCGTATATGGCATCTTGCTGGCCTTTGGGATGTCGTTTCCCAACGAACGTCTGTTCATCTTTCCCCTTCCTGTGCCCATCAAGGCCAAATTCTTTGTGATCGGATATGCCGCCATTGAGCTGCTTTCGGCTTTTGGCAGCCCGGGCGACGGGGTGGCCCATTTCGCGCATTTGGGCGGCATGGTCTTCGGCCTGTTGCTCATCTTGTATTGGCGCCGGCGTGACGGAGGCGGTTATTATGGCGGGGGCGAACCCTTGTCGGGGAAGTTTAGGAGATGGTTCTTTGAACAGCGTGACCGGTTTTCGGCTTATCGCAAGCCGAAGATGAAGGTTTCAATGGGTGACCGGCGGGAAGATTATGAATATAACGCCCGCAAGAAAGCCGACGAGGAAGAAATAGACCGCATATTGGAAAAAGTCCGCAAGGCGGGATATGCCAGCCTTACGGAAGAGGAGAAACGCAAGTTGTTCGACGCGAGCCAGCGTTAGCAGGGTGGTGATGGAATGGTTGAAACGCATATTGGTGCAATTGGCGGCAGGCGCGAATGTGATGGCAGCCTTGCTGCTGTGTGCCTGTGGCTTGTGCTCGATGCTTAACCCTGCGGAATATCCCCGGGCGGCCTTGTTTGTGCTGGGATTTCCGTTGTTGCTGTTGCTGAACCTTTTTTTTGTGCCCTTTTGGCTGATTTTCTGTGTGCGTTATCTTTGGCTCCCTTTCGTGGGATTGCTGTTGTCCGTGTCCTACATCTATGATTATTGCCCGCTGAACTGGCCTTCCGGCAAGCCGGAAGGCGCGTTAAAGCTGATTACCTATAACACGGAATTCATGGGACTGGGGGAGAAGGCGGAGAATGGACATTATGTGGTTTTGGACTATCTGGCTTCTTCGGATGCGGACATCATTTGCATCCAGGAGGGCGTGGGGCAGCGTGAAGGGCCGTCGGCGGAGTATGCGGACAGCGTGATGGGAAAAGCCGGTTACCACATCCGCCGTTTACACGATGGGAAGGCGGAACCCCAGTTCGTGTATAGCCGTTTGCCGATAGTGTCCGTGCGGAGGGTGGCTTATGAAAGCGAGGCCAATGGCAGCATGGCGGTGGAACTGTGGGATGGGGAAGACACCATATTGGTGGTCAACAATCATTTTGAGTCTTATAAACTGACCCAAGAGGATAAGGAGAAATACAAAGAAATCATCAAAGATCCGGAGAACAGCCGCGTGGAAACGAATTCCAAAGCATTGCTCCGGAAGATGGCGGGGGCCAGCCGTTTGCGTGGCCCGCAAGCCGATTCGGTGCTGAATTATATCCGCGAATCAGGGCGCGAAGCCGTGGTGGTCTGCGGGGATTTCAACGAGCCTCCGGTTTCTTATTCTTGCCATCGGATGAGTACAAAGTTGTCCAGTGCGTTCCGCCAGTCGGGAAACGGATTGGGCTTGTCTTATAATCAGAAGGGCTTCTATTTCCGCATCGATCATGTATTCGTGTCGGATTATTGGCAGACCTACGAGACGCATGTGGATAAATCGGTCGCCTGCTCCGACCATTATCCGATGGTCACTTACTTGAAAAAGCACAAAAAATAGCATGGAAACACAAATAAGTCTGTTAACTTGTCACGTTAATGTGGAAAAAACGTTATATTTGCGCCCTTGTAGCTTGGTTTGCTATCCAATAACAATAACAAAATAATAAATTAAAATGCAAAACAAAGGATTTGTTAAAGTTTTCGCTTTACTGCTAACCCTTGTCTGCGTGTTTTATCTATCCTTTTCATTTGTAACTCGTTACCAAATGAAGAAGGTGGATGAGATCACGAAGACGGAGGGCGAAGAGGCCGGCGCTCGTTATTTGGACTCTGTGATGAACAATCCGGTGTGGCTGGGGGCTTATAGCCTGAAAGACTGCCGCGAGATGGAAATCAGCCTGGGTCTGGATCTGAAGGGCGGCATGAACGTCATTCTGGAAGTGTCGGTGCCCGACGTGGTGAAGGCTTTGGCCGACCACAAGACGGATCCCACGTTCAACAAGGCAGTGGAACAGGCAGCGAAAGAGGCTAAGAACAGCCAAAGTGATTTTATTACCTTATTTGTCAAGAACTACAAGGCTTTGGCACCCGGCAGCAAGCTGGCCGAATTGTTCGCTACCCAGCAGCTGAAAGGCCGGGTGACCACGCAGAGCACGGATGAAGAGGTGGAGAAGGTGTTGCGCGAGGAGGTAGATGCCGCCATCGGCAATTCCTACAATGTGTTGCGCACGCGTATCGACCGCTTCGGCGTGGCCCAGCCCAATATCCAGACGCTGGAAGGGCAGAGCGGGCGCATCATGGTAGAAATGCCGGGTATCAAGGAACCGGAACGGGTGCGCAAACTCTTGCAAGGAAGCGCGAACCTGGAATTCTGGGAGACCTATAACACGGAAGAAATCGTGCCTTTCATGTTGACGCTCGATTCGAGGCTGGCGGCCGAACTGGGCACCGTGGCCGACACGGCGGCAACGGGCATGGCCGACACGACAGCTGTGGCCCAGGCACAGGCCGGCGCGGAGGCCGATTCGGTGAAGAAAACGTCGGCAGAAGGCTTGGCAGCGGTTTTGAAGGGCGGGTCGCCCGAAGGGAAAGCCAAGGCTGGTTCTGTAGCCGACGCGGAATTGAAAAGGCAACATCCGTTGGCTTCCATCCTCCAATTGGCCCAGGGACCGATGGGGTGCGTGGTGGGCTATGCCAACTGGCGCGACACGGCCGAAGTGAACCGCCATATCCTTTCGGCTACCGCACGCGAGGTGCTTCCCGGCGACTTGAAACTCTATTGGGGCGTGAAGCCCGTGGGACGCGGCACTGCGGGCGACGTGTTCGAACTTTATGCCATCAAGATTACGGAGCGTAGCGGACGTGCGCCGCTGGAAGGCGACGTGGTGACGGAAGCCCGCGACGAATATGAGCAGAACGGACGTCCGTGCGTGAGCATGACGATGAATTCGGAAGGAGCGCGCCGCTGGGCGGCCTTGACGAAGAAGAACGTACATCGGGCCATCGCCATCGTGTTGGACGGTTTTGTGTATAGTGCGCCGACGGTGCAGAACGAGATCACGGGTGGCGTGTCGTCCATCACGGGTAATTTCACCGTGGAAGACACGCGCGACTTGGCCAACGTGTTGAACACGGGCAAGATGCCGGCTCCGGCCCACATCGTGTCGGAACAGTTCGTGGGTCCCACGCTGGGTCAGGAATCCATCGAGCAGGGATTCACCTCGTTCGTGATCGCCTTTGTCTTGTTGATGGTGTTCATGTGTGGCATGTACGGGTTCATTCCGGGCATGGTGGCCAACGGTGCCCTGGTGCTGAACTTCTTCTTCACGTTAGGGGTGCTCACCTCGTTCCAGGCGGCCTTGACCCTTTCCGGCATTGCCGGTATGGTGCTTTCGCTGGGCATGGCGGTGGACGCGAACGTATTGATCTATGAGCGCACGAAGGAGGAACTGCGTGCGGGCAAGAACGTGCGCACGGCCTTGGCCGACGGCTATTCGAACGCGTTCTCGGCCATTTTCGACTCCAACCTGACTTCCATCATCACTGGTGTCATCCTTTATAACTTCGGCACGGGACCCATCCGCGGCTTTGCCACGACGCTGATCATCGGCATCCTGGTGTCGTTCTTCACGGCGGTGTTCCTGACGCGTATCGTCTACGAACATTTCCTGAACAAGGACAAGTGGCTCCATCTTACGTTCTACACGAAGCTCTCGCGCAGGTTCCTGCATGACACCCACTACAAGTTCATGAGCATGTACAGGAAGTCGTTCTCGGTGTTTGGCATCCTGCTCCTGGCGGGCATCGCTTCGCTGGCCGTGCGTGGGTTGAGCAAGGGCATCGACTTCACGGGCGGGCGCAACTTCGTCGTGGTGTTCGAACAGCAAGTGGAGCCGGAAACGGTGCGCGGCCTGCTGCAGGACCAGTTCGGCGACGCGAACGTGCAGGTGATTGCCTTGGGGACCGACCACAAGACGGTGCGCATCTCCACCAACTATCGCATTGAAGAAGAAGGCACGGAAGTGGATTCCGACATTGAGGCCACGCTCTTCGAGGTGCTCAAGGGCGGCGGCCTGCTGGCGAAGGATCTGGACTTGCAGACGTTCATCAACCGCGACGAGCGCGCCGGTGGCTCCATCATCAGTTCGGAGAAGGTGGGTCCCTCGGTGGCCGAGGACATCACTTATGGGGCGATTCTCTCCGTGGTGCTGGCTTTGGTGGCCATCTTCCTCTACATCTTGCTGCGTTTCCGCAACGTGGCTTTCTCCGTGGGTGCCGTTGTGGCCTTGACGGTCGACACGTTGCTCATCATCGGCGTCTATTCGATTTGTTGGGGCTGGGTGCCGTTCTCGCTGGAAATCGACCAGACTTTCATCGGTGCCATCCTGACGGCTATCGGTTATTCGATCAACGACAAAGTGGTGGTGTTCGACCGCATCCGTGAGTTCCTCAGGCTTTATCCCAAGCGTGACAGGCAGCGTTTGTTCAACGACTCTTTGAACACGACGCTGACCCGTACCATCAACACTTCGATGACGACGCTGATTGTGTTGCTCTGCATCTTCTTCCTGGGAGGCGACAGCATCCGCAGCTTCGCCTTTGCGATGATCCTTGGCGTGGTGGTCGGCACTTGCTCTTCCATCTTCATGGCGGCTCCGGTGGCTTTCCTCACTATGGGCCACCGCATCAGGCAGGGAGCTGACTTGGAGGACACCGGGAAATGATTTTTTCATAGTTTCGGACTGATAAATAAAAAGGGTTGCCTCGCAGTTTTTTGCGGGGCAACCCTTTTTTAAGGGGCGTGCTTGGCGCGGCTGTGGCTTGGCGGGTGAGTCCCCGGATGTGGCCTGTGTTCCTTCTTTTTCGGGGCAATGGAAATGGGGATTAGTCTAAAAGTTTGCGCCGCTGGGGCGGACGACATTTCTGCAGTCTCGTGGCGGGGAAAAACCGGGCGGAATAGGACGAGGCTCGCTCTCAAGAGGCACGCAAATTTTCTTCAGGCGATTAACACTTTTTTTGCTTGAGAAAAAAATGTGAATCGCTTGAGAAAGATACATGCCTCTCAAGAGATGCTTACTCCGTTGATTATTAGCAAGGTGTGGTTTTTCTTTAGAATAGGGCCATATAGACTTGGGAATGGGGCTTATGGAAGTGAAGGGGGATGCGGCGAGGGAAAGGCTGCATGGCTCCCCGATTGAGGGCTGTTGTCCCTCCCGTGCCGGGAAAATCCGGCATGGGAGGGACACGGGGGCCGTGCGGGCGGTCAGGCGCAAAAGATGAAAAGGGGGGTGCCCCCCTGAGGAGGGGAAGCGGGAAAGGCCCCCCGCCAAAAGTTGCTACAGCTCCTCTTTTTCCAGCTCTGGCACCCCGGTCGGCCGGGTTCCGGGCGGCGGTTATTGTTTTTTGCCGTAGAGCACGGGGTTCAGGTCGGGGTCGTTGTACATCTTCATTTGCTTGTAGGCTTTCATGCGTTTCCGCCCGCGGGCGATGTCGTCCAGGAGCTGGTCGATGGCCGAGGAAAGGTCTTCGCGCTGTTCCAGGAGCACGCCGAGCCTGGCCCGGCAGCATTGCCGATGGGCCTCTGCCACGTCCTCGCGTGTGGTTTCCTCTGCCATGTGCCAGATTTTCAGGGCGAGGATGGACAGGCGGTCGATGGCCCAGGCCGGGCTTTCGGTGTTGAGCGTGGCTCCGGGAAGGGGGCACACACTGGCGAAGGCGTGGCGGAAGTGTTCGTCGAGTTGCTCCACCATGTCGGTCCGTTCCTGGTTGGACCGGTCGATCCTGCGTTTCAGCGCCAAGGCTTCCACGGGGTCGATGCCCGGGTCGCGGATCAGGTCCTCCAGATGCCACTGCACCGCGTCGATCCAGTTCTTCCGGTATAGCCGGTCTTCCAGGCTTCCGTCGGGATAGGGGCGGGGCATGGGCGCGTCTACGTGGTCGGCCGTGTGATAGTCCCGGGTGGCTTCTTCGAACACCCGGTTGCATAGTTTGCTGTATTCCATTGTTTCCTGTTTTTTGGATGGGTGATTATTCAGTCGGGTTCTCTTGGCCTTTGGCTTGCAGGCGTTCGAACAGGCCCGTCCAGCGCGGGATGATTTCCTGCGGGTAGAAGCGCCGGACGGCGTCAAGCGACCTCAGCCGCAGGGTTTCCCGGTAGGCATCGTCGGTAGTTAGGCGGAGCAGCGCGTCGGCGTAGCTTTTCAGGTTGAAGGGGGGCACCAGCTCGCCGTTGCCCCGCACGATGTCGGCCACTCCCGCGCTGCAGTCGAAAGCCACGGGCACGCACCCCTGGCTCATGCCTTCGGTGAGGCACAAGCCGAAGGATTCGAACGTGGAGGTCAGGCAGATGACAGACGCTTCCCGGTAGTAGCGGGTCACGTCTGTCTGCCATCCCTCGAAACGTATTTTGGGCAGTGCGAGGCGGGCGGAGAGGGCTTGGAGCTGTTTCCGTTCCTTCCCGTCGCCCACCAGCACCAGTTCCCAGTCGGGGATGCGGGCGTGTATGGCGGCCCAGACGCGTATGAGGCGGTCCACCCGCTTGTCGTTGTAGCTCATCCGCCCGCTGTAGAGCAGTTGCTTCTTTTTCGTTTCGGGCGGCGGCCCGGCGGGTTCCACCATGTTGGGGATGGCCGTGAATTTGGCTCCGTCGCATCCGACGGCTTTCTGGATTTCGCGGCTGTATTGCGGGTGGAGGGTGACATAGGCGTCGCAGTTTTCGTACAAGGCGGCATAGGCTTTTTCCCACTGCCGGGAGTAGTAGCCGAAGAGTTTTTCCTTCACGCGGTCTATGCACGCCACCCTGAATTTCATGAAGCCCCTCCGGGCGCCGGCGTCCAGCCGCGATTGTTTCTCCCAAAAAGGCTGGCCGTGCTGGATGTAGACCAGTCGCGGGCCGCCGGATGCCCGGAGTTGGCGCATCAAGGGGAGGAACCCGTTGAACGAGATGCACAGGCAGCCGATGCCGAGCTGCCTGGACCTCTCCGCCAGGAAGCGGGCGTTTCGTGCCGAGTTGGGATGCGCCGTGTCGGGCATCACTTCTACCTGGTAGTGCCCCGCGGCGCCGGCTGCCCGGTTTTCCCTGAAGTCGGTGCAGAAGACGTAAATGTGGAATCCTTCCGCCGAAAGTTCCCTGGCCAGCTGGATGGTGGCCGTTTCCGCGCCCCCGTAGGGGAATGTCAGATGGAGTATTCCTATGGTTTTGTTCATGAGCCTAAGATTTCAAGATAATATCGGATGTATTGTTCCGTGCAGGTGTCCCAGTCGAACCGGGCGGCACGGCGCTTGAGCGCCTCGGCTTTCGGGGCGGCGAGGGTCCCGGGCCGGGCGAGGGTCTCTGCCAGCTTCTCCGCCATGGGGCGGGGCAGCAGCGTTTCCCAGTAGAAGGCTTCTTTCCCGCCGATCTCCGGCAGGCTGGTCAAGGTGGAGAGGAACACGGGCTTGCCGAAATACATGGCTTCCACGGGCGGCAACCCGAAGCCTTCGCAGAGCGACGGGTAGAGGAAAGCCTTGCAGGCGGAATAGAGCCAGGCCTTCTCCGGTTCGGACACGTTGGGCAGCGCGAGGACGTTCCGCGTGGGCAGGGCGTCTATCTTCTGTCGCAGTGCCTGCCCGTGGCTGCCCTGCCAGTCGCCGGCGATGACGAGCTTTTCTTCGGGCAGGTAGCGCATCATGTCGATCAGCAGGGCCACGTTTTTTTTGGGTTGCAGGCTGGAGATGTGGAACAGGAAGTTCTCGGGCAGCTGTCCGAAACGGGCGGGTCTGGCGGTTTCCATGCCCGACAGGTCGGTCGCTCCGTTGTAGATGACCCGCCCGGGCAGTTCCGTGTGGAAATGCCTGCAAGTGTCGGCTTGGGCGAACCGTGAGATGTAGTTTACATGGTCGATGCGGTCCAGTTTGTGCTGGAAACGCCTGATGGCGCGCCGTTGCTTGTGTCCCTCCTTTTCATACATGAAGTTCACGTCGTGCACGGTCATCAGCCGATGCCGGGCGCAACGCAGATTCTTGAACAGGCAATACTGGTGGGGCATGTGGAACAGGTCTGCCGGGCCAGGCCATGCGGCCAGCAGGTGGCGTAAGGGAACCGGCAGGTACAGATAGCGCACCTCGCGCCCGAAACACCCTTGGAGGCGGGGAGGGAGGATAAAGCTGAACTCAATGCCGTGGCGGTCGCGCAGTTCCGCCGCACGCTTTCCCAGCCGGCTTCCCAGCTGCCGGCAGAATTCTCCCACTCCCACGTAGGGATGGAGCAGGGCATATGCCTCGAAGACGATATGTTTCATTTTTGGTTTCGTTTTAGCGTTCTGATAAGTCTTTGTAGAGAGCCTGCAGGATGGCCTTCCCCTTCTTTTCCCGTTCGGGGTCGGGGCCGTGGAGAGCCTGTGAGGCGGCGTTGTCGAACACGGTGCAGCCCGTGGTGTCGCGGAAGTTGAACCCGTTGTTGAAGGTGCTGAACGCGCAGGGATATGTATAGGTGTCGGCCAGCACGTCGCGGCTGAAGGTGAACTCTCCGTGCGGGATGCGCAGCTGTCCCAGCAGGGTGGCCGGCAAGTCTGTCTGGCATACGATCTGGTCCTTCCGGCAAGCCTGTTTCACGGCTCCTCCCAGCAGGAGGAAGGGGATGTGGGGGAAGTCCGGCGAGGTGATGTCCCAATGGTTGAACCCGTGGTCGGCCGTGCAGACGATGAGCAGGTTGTGCCATGCGGGCGTTGTCTTCAGGCGGTCGACGAAATCGCCCACGCAACTGTCCGTGTAGGCAAAGGCATTGAGCTTCTCATCTTCCAGGCGGTGGTAAGGCACGTCGAACGGGACGTGCGAGCTGAGGGTGAGAAAAGTCGTGTACCACGGGCCGGCATTCTCCTTGTGTTTTTGTTGTATGTCCCGGAAAAGCCATTCGAAGGCCGCGTGGTCGGGCACTCCCCATTTTGCCGTGCGCTCTCCGGCGGGGAAATCGTCTTGGCTGACCAGGCGGTCGTGTCCGGCGGAGATGAAATAATCGGCCATGTTGAAGAACGTCATGTCGCCGGCATACAGCACCTGGGTCTGATAGCCTTCCGCTTTGAGGGATTTGGGCAGTCCGGGCAGTGATCGCAGCTTGTGCGAGTAGCGCATGATGCTGGTCGTGGGTTGTCCCGGATAACCGCTCAAGGCCGAGACGATGCCGCGGTCGGTGCGGAAACTGCTGCCATAGCAATGGGTGAAGCAGACCCCTTCCCTGCAGAGCCGGCTGAGACATGGGGCCACTTCTTTCATGCCGCCCAGTTCCTCGATGAAACAGGCCCCGAATCCTTCTAACACGATGACCAGGATGTCGGGACGTGTGGTGCGGAGCATGGGTTCGGCCGCGCCTTCCGTCGGGAACATAGGGGTGCAGGTCCGCTTGCATTCCTCTTCTGTGAAAAACCGGAACTGTGTCTCAAAGTTTTCTTGCTTGGTGAGGCTGTAGGCCAGGTTGAACAGCGGGTTCAGGGCTGCGTGGTTGTGGAAGGCCGTCTTGGAGTAATAAGCCCGCCCCGGAGTGTTGGGCCAGATGCGAAGGCCGCGCATCGTGGCGAACAGGACACCTCCGGCTATGGCCAGGAAGGCCGGGGCGGCCAGTGCGGCGCGCTTCCTGCCGCCGAGGGGATGCCAGGCCGTCCTGCGCACGGGAATCGCGAGCACGAGGTAGTAAATCCCGCCCAAAAGCACAATGGCCGCCACGCGCAGCCACACATAAGCGGCCGACACGCTGGCCAAGGCGTTCCGGGGATCGTCAAGGTAGAAAAACACGGTTGCGTCTAACTTGAACTCCCAAAACTCATAGAGGCAGGTGTCGGTCAGGGTCACGACCGATAACAGCAGTGCGATGGCTCCATCGTAGATGAGCAGGGTCTTGCGGGGATTGTAGGCCGGAAAGGCCAGATGCAGGCAAAGCACTCCCAGGGGAATGACGCTCAGATAGGCGGCAGTGGCCGCGTCCAGAGCCAGTCCGTGGTGGTAAATGCCGGCCAAGTCGCCGAAAGTGCAGGCTGTCCCTCCACGCAAGAGATTGTAGATCATGAAAACCGGCTTCTGGATGCAGAGGAACAATCCCATGCAAAGCAGGAAATGTGAGATGAGGCAAATGGCAACTCTTTTGATCATGATGGATTGAATGTTTTTTGGAAATAGTTCTTTTTATTCAGGGCGGAGCCTATGCGCCGCAGAGAGGATGTGCATGACCCGCTTGGCGACGGACTCCGGAGAGATGGACCTCATGCAGTCGAAATGGCGCAGGGGGCATTCCTGCCGTCCGCTGATGGAGCAAGGTTGGCAAGGCAAGTGCAGGCAGATGGCATAGGCTTCTTTCTGTTGCCAGCCCATAAACCCGCATTGGGGGGTGGTGCTTCCCCAGACGGAGACTACGGGGATGCCGGCGAGCGAAGCCAAGTGCATGTTGGCGGAATCCATGGACACCATGGCGTCGAGCCTTCCCATCAGTTCCAGTTCTTCTTCGATTTCCAGCCTCCCGGGAAGGGCAGTGCATCCGGGGTGCCGGGCTTCCCAATGCTTCAGGGTCCGTTCCTCTTTTCCTTTGGCTCCGAAGAGAAAAACGTGGCAGCCTTGTGCCGCCAGCAGGGTCACAGTCTGTTCCATGAGCTCGGGCGGATAGGTCTTGGTCGGATAGCGGGCAAAGGGCGCGACTCCCACCAAGGGTTTCCCGTCTTGTGGAATGTCAACCGGGAGCGGCCGTTTCCGGGTTTCCGCTGGGGAAGGAAGCAGGGCGGACTCTAATCTGACGGGCATGTGCAACCGTTTCAGCACATCGGCGTGGCGCAGGATGTAGGGTCGTTGCGGCGATGCGTGCTTGTTTTTCAGGCGTGTCAGCGCCCTTCTCTTGAGCCGTCCTTTGTCGGTCATGGCCACAGGGATGCCGCGGAAGTAGAAAAACAGGTCTATCATCCATGAGCGTGGCACGTTGTGCAGGTCTGCTACGGCGGCGATGTTTTCCCGCGCAAGTTCCTGTGCCAGCCTGGCCAGCCCTGCCAGTCCGCGGTGTTTTCCCTGCCAGTCTGCGAGGACAAAGGAGATGTTGGGCGGACGTTGTCGGAAAATGCGAGTGAAGAAGGGGCGGGTCAGGACCAGCACGCGCCATCGGGGATACTGGCGGGCCAGTGCGTAAATGACGGGAACCGCCATGGCCACGTCGCCCAAAGCCGAAGTCCGTATGATCAGTATGGTTTTCTGTGTGTCGCTCATTTTGATGTCTTTTCGCCCGTTTGTCCGGTCCTTTGGAAATACATTTCCATCACTCTCAAGGCCACGGCTTGTTCCATCCGCCGGTTCCGGAATTGATCCACATGTTCGTGGGCATGTGCGATGATCTGCTCTGCTTCTTCGGGATGCCGCATGTAGTAGGCCAGTTTTTCCGGCAGGTCGGAATAATCGTCCTTGATTTCTATATAGTGGTAGTCCGGCACGAGGGTCCCTTCCATGAACCAGGTCTCGAAGCGCGGGCGGGGCATGACGGCCAGCGAGTTGGAAGCCATGACCCATTTCAGGTTTGTCGCCACGTCGTTGCCCTCGATGCAGCACACGAACTTGTAGTCCAGTTGCCGGGGAACCGGCAGGTAGGCTTTGACCCATTCCGGGTGTTCGCGGTTGGTGTCGGTGTTCACTTGCCCGATGTCGCACAAGGGATGTCCGGCATACATCTCCAGGAATCTTCTCCTGTGAGGCTGGCGAACCACGTTGCGTCCCACGAGCATGCTTTTTTTCTCTCTGAAATTCAGTCTGTCTTTCCAAAAAAGGAAATGCCGGGTCTGGTTTAGTTTCAACAGGACTGCGTTTGAGTTTCCCGCCTTGACGGGGCGGCTTTTCACGAATGCCGGGCAGGCGGGTTCTTCCGTGACATCGCCAAAGAGGTAATCCATCCGGTAGCCGGGAGGAAAGCAACGTGCCGTGCGGTAGAGGTCGAAAAAATAGGCGGAGTGTTTTTGCCGCGCTCCGAAGGGATATCGGAAGTCGCCGATCCGTGTCCCATGCGCGGTGCCGGTGCGGGATGCCGGGCATTCTGCGGGCAGCCGGTTGTAATAGGCGGCTCTCGCGTCGGCGAGTTCCTTTTCTTCCGGCGTGAGCGCGGAAAGTTTTCGTGCCGCTTTTTCCCGCCACCAAGCGTCGGGCAGGAAGTAGGCCCCGAAGTTGGAGGCATAGAAAAAGGCCTTGCGGCCTCCTTTCCACAGGTCGAACAGCGCGTCGTGCATAAGATTTGTTCAGTTTTCTATTGTCCGGTAATAGGTTTCCATGAGTCTCTGTGCGATTTCCCGGTCCGAGAAGCGCCGGGCATGTTCCTGTCCGCCCGAGGCGCGGGCGGCCGCATGGTTCGGATCAGCCAGAATTTCCTTCAGGCAGTCCGCTGCGGCGGCAGGGTCTGCCGGGTCGCAATACCAGGCTGTCGGGCCTCCGACTTCTTCCAGGCACGAGCCGGAGGCGGCCACCACCGGCACGCCGGAGGCGGAGGCTTCCAAGACGGGGATGCCGAATCCTTCGAAGAAGGACAGGTAGACGAACGCCGCGCAGCCTTGGTACAGGGCCGGGAGGTCGTCCGTGGGCACATGGTTCAGCACGTGCGCCCGCCCCTGCAATCCCAGTTTCCCGATGCCGTCTTTCACCTTGGCCTGCCAGGACGTGGCTTTTCCGGCCAAGGCCACATGGACATCGTCGGGCAGCATGGAGGCCGCCCGCAAGACCCCCATGTGGTTTTTCCGTGGTTCGAACGTGCCCACGCTCAGCACATAGCGTGCCGGCAGGCCGTATTTTTCCCGCACGGCGGCGATGGCATCCGGGGAGAGGCGGCGGCGGAACCTGGGGTCGCATCCTTGGTACACCACGGAAATCCGTTCTTCCGGCACGTGGTAGAAAGCCATCAGGTCGCGTTTGGTGCATTCGCTGGCGGCAATAATGCGGTCGGCGTGACGGCAGGCGTATAGCGTTTTGGCCTTCAGCACGCGGCGCGCCAGTGTGCCATAAGTGCCAGGGTAGCGCAGGAAAATCAGGTCGTGTATGGTGACGACCGTTTTGCATCCCGCCCGTCCGATGCCGAAGGGCAGTTCGTTGCTCAGCCCGTGGAACAGGTCAATGTGCCGTCTGCGGATGTCCTCCACGACACCCCGGCAGCGCCACCATTCGCGTCCCAGACGTGTGCCCCCGGGGGCGCAGACGCATTCCGCGTCCGCCGGAAGGCCCGGCCCCCGCCGTGGCGCGAAGAACACACACTGCCAGTCCGTGTTTTCCCGTACCAACCGTGCCACCCCCCGGCTGTAGTTCCCGATGCCGGTGGCATTGGTGGCCATTTTTTTTGCTTCGAACCCGATGCGCATCCGGCTTCACTCCTTTCCTTCCAAGTAGCGTTCCACCGCTGCGATGTCTTTGGGCGTGTCCACCGAGAGCGACTTGCAGTGGCAGTTGTAGTAATAGACCGGCACGTGGTTCTCGATGAAGCGGAAGGAGTCGTTCTCCTCTATGCGCTCGATCGGTCCGCGCGGGGTGGAGTGGTAGAAGGCCAGGGCCTTCCGGGTGAAAGCCCCCACGCCGACGAACTTGTGGAACACATAGTCCATGTCTCCCTTGGGATAAGGTATGGGGCTGCGCGAGATGAAGAGGCAACGGTCGTCCGCAGCCGTGACGATCTTCAGGTTTGTGGCGTCCACGACCTCCACCGGGTTCTCGAAATCCGTCATCAGGTTGGCGGCGAAAAGGGTGTCCGGGTCGAGCCGGCCGGGGATGCACTGCATGATGCTGTCTTTGGTCAGCAGGGGTTCGTCGCCGTTGACCATCACGTAGAGGTCTGCCTCAATGCGCGTGGACACCTCGTAGAGCCGTTCCGTGGCGGTTTCGTGCGCGGGCGAGGTCATCACGGTTTTTGCGCCGAAGGCTTCGCACGCCGCGCGGATTTCCTCGCAGTCGGTGGCCACATACACTTGTTCGAAACGTTTCACCTCCCGGCAGTGTTCGTAAACCCATTGTATCATGGGTTTGCCGCAGATGGGTGCCAGCGGTTTTCCGGGGAACCGCGACGACCCCCGGCGTGCCGGTATCACGCAAATCACTTTCATTTCTCTTTTCATATTTTCGTTTTTTCCGTTTTTCCTTCTATCGGGGGGTGCTTCCGGCTGCGGGCCCGGGGGGGCGGGTGCCGCTCCATCGCCTGTGCGACCAGAGCCAGTAGGCCGGCTGCCTTCGGATCGTGTGTTCCAGCATGCGCATGAATCCCCGCGTGTAGGGCCACGGCCCGCCGTCTTCCGCGGGGACCACGGGGCGGAAGGCCATGCGGAAGTGCCCGCGGGCCGTCTTCTCTATGTCCAGGTAGAGGAAGTGTGCGTCCGTGTGCCGCCCGATTTCTTCTCCGCCGGTGACATAAGCCGTGTCCTGGCCCAGGAACGTGGTCCAATGGTGAGGGGTGTTGCTGTTGGGGCGCTGGTCGGCGATGAACCCGATGAGCCATTGCTTTCCTTCCCGTGTCATGTGCAGCAGGGTGCGCACAGCCCGTTTCTGTGGAATGGAGATGGTGTCGAACCGTGCGCGGATCCGCCCCATGACCCTTTGCATGACCTCTTCGTGCAGCGGTTTGTAGATTTGCCCGCTTGTGGCGGGGCGTGCATAGTGGCGGGTGACGGCTTGGACCCATTCCCAATTTCCGTAGTGTCCCAGGAAGAGCACGACAGGCCGCCCGTCGGCGGCCATCCGTTCCACTTCCCGGCCGCCTTCCACTTGCACTCTGCGGTCTATTTCCTCGTCGGAGATGTGGAGCAGCTTCACGGTTTCCACGATGCAGTCGCACAAATGGCGGTAGAACATCCGCTCGATTTGCCGCCGTTCGCCGTCGCCCAGTTCCGGGAAGGCGCGGGCCAGATTCTCGGCCACGGTCCGTCTGCGATAGCGCATGAGGTGGCGGGCCGCGACATACATGCAGTCGCTCATCCGGTAGAGCACCCACAAGGGGAGGCAGGCCACGGCGTGCAACGCACCGATGGCGAGGCGGTAGAGTCGTTCCTTCTTCATGATTGTGCTTTGGATATGATTCGCATGATTTCCTTGGTCGCCCCGATGTTGCGCCGGGTGTAAGCCAGCGCGGCTTGCCTGACCTGTTCCCTTCGTGCGGGATGCCCGGCCAGTTGCACGAACCATCTGTCAAGCTCTGCCGCCGAGCGCACTGTCCGGCCGATGCCGGCCCGCTCCATCTCGCCGGGAGTGACTTTCCGTCCTGTCCGTGGCCCGAAGGCGACAGGGAGCCCGTATGCCACTGGCTCTATGACGCTGTGCAGGCGCGGGGTGAATCCGCCGCCCACGTAGGCCCACGTGCCGTAGCGGTAGAGCCGCGCCAAGGCTCCCACGAAGTCGACGATGAGCGTCTGCACGCCCGCGAAGTCGGTGGCCTCCGTGCATTCGGAATAGCAGCAGGCTTTTCCCGCCAGCCGGTATTTGAGGCTTCTCAGGTTTTCTGCGCTGATTTCGTGGGGGACGATGAGGAAGCGCACGTCACGGTGGCGGTTGGCCAGCGTGCAGACCAGGTCGAGGTCCTTGCGCCCCTCCACGCTGCCGGCGACGAAGACACACTGCCCCCCGGCGAAACGCTCGACGACGGCATCGCGCCACGGCGCGGCGGCCACGGCGGCGGCGTTGTCGAAGAGCGGGTCGCCCGTGACGGTGACATTGGTGTGCCCGAGGCTTCCGAGGCGCGTGGCCGAAGCCTCGTTGAGCACCGCGAAGTGCGTGAAAGCCTCCAGCGCGCGCCGGAACACCCCTCCATACCATCGGAAAAAGGGCGCCTTCGGCGAGATGAGGGCCGAGACCAGGAAGGTCGGCACGGCGCGCCTTTTAAGCTCCGCCAGGTAATTCGGCCAAAATTCGGAGATGATGAACAAGGCTTTTGCCGGCCTCACGAGATCCAGAAAGGCGCAAGCCTGGGCGCGCGTGTCCAACGGAAGGTAAAAAACGTGGTCTGCTTCTTCGGCATATTTCCCTTTCAGGGCTTCGTAACCTGTGGGAGAAAAGAAAGTGACCACAATCCGCCACCGGCCTTGGGCGTGCAGCGCCCGGGCGATGGGGCGTGCCACGCCATATTCGCCCAGCGAGGCTGCATGCAACCACATGACGGGGCGTTGGTCTGTTCCCCCGACAAGCTCCCGGCGGAGTTGTCTCCACACTTCCTGTTGTCCTGACGCTAACTTCCTGAGCTTGCCGTGCGGGGGGCAAGAGCGGGGAAGTGAGGCGATAAGATCCAATGCGCATTTCCCGACCTGTAGAAAGGCATTGTATAAATGGTTCATTGCATCCAGGGTGTTTGTCTTCATCATCGGCGCAAAGGTACGCATAGATCGGCGCACCGTGCGGAGAACCAGCGTCGATGTTTGGTACAGTTCTGACCTTGTTTGCTACATCAATTTGCGCTTCAGCAGTTCGAGAAGTTCCGGCGGAAGATGCGAAGTGTCTATGCCTTGGGCCGTGATGGGGATGGCCAGGAAGGGCTTGTCGGATTGTCCCTTCGCGTTTTGCCGGCGCAGGTAGACTTCCCCGATGAAGTCAAAGTCTAACACTTCGGAAATGAGCAGCAACCGCTCCACGTCGATGTTTTTGCTGTTGAAGATGTGGTAGAGGGAAGTGCGGGCACAATGAATCTTGCGGGCGAACTCCGCATAGCTGATGCCGCGTTCGTCTACCTTCTGTTGGATGATCTTGCCGATATAGATGTCTTTGAATTTCGCTTCCACGTTTGGCCATCCGTCCCGTATGTTCCCCTTCAGGCGGGCTTCCGTTGCACGATGAAAGCGTGAGGAACTATACGGTTCATCAAAACGTGGTATCGCCAAACACCAGACTGACAATGAACTGAATAAACA
>CALUNJ010000030.1 GCA_944321975.1 uncultured Paraprevotella sp. | reverse complement strand
TTTAAGGAACCCACCTTTAATAAATTGACGGCAATCGCTTTGAACGATCACCCCACGGGAAGAAGCGGAATATCCCCACACAATCATACTAAAGCGGGGAGACACGCTTTCCCGTGCCTCCCCGCATCTAATTTCCTAATGGGCGCCATAGCGATTACTTCGCCACTTTCATCGTCTTATTGCCTTGCTTCAGGATATAAATGCCCTTTCGCAAGCCATCCAGACTATTGCCCACCTTTATGCCGCCCAATGTATAGACTTCAACCGGTGCGTCCGCCTCTTCGGCATTCACGCCTTCCACAGACGTGCCGCCCACCTTTTCCATATACAGGCAAGGCAGGACACCACGGGCATCCGGATAAACGCCATAGCTGCCATATTCAACGGAATACTGAATCCATTTGCCCATTTCCACGTTTGTAATCGTAGCCATGCCGTCGGCATCAAAATCAATGGTCCACACGGCTCCACTTTCAGGAAGTGTCGCACTCACGTTGAAGCTATTGAATGTGCCTGTCATGTACAAGTAACGGCCATAGGAATCCTGAATGGTATAACCACCTTCAACTTCCGTCAACAGGAATGTGTTGCGCTCTTCGGCAGCAATCACGTCGCTCGAATCCGCATCTGTCACATACAAATAGCCGTAGTCGGCCGATTCGGAAAGATTCTGAGCCACCTTGTTCACCGAACCGTCCAAAGCTGCAATGACATAATGCCGGCCCGACTCAATGCTCATGACTTTTGCAAAGTTCTTCAGGGTTGGTTCCGGTGTCGGTTCGGGTTCTTCGCCATCCAAGATGTACTCAGAAACACTCTTCAAGCCGCAGGTGCCGAAATACTTCTCCAAGGATCCCTTCAACACGACCGGTTTGCCCAGGTTCTCCGGATTGGCCTGCAAGTTCAACGCCTCGCGCACCTCGCCTGCCGGCAACTGGATGATCAGGCACTGCGTGTAATCCGTCACATCGGTCGAATCGGCAATCAACAAGTTCGTGGCAGAAACTTCGCCGCCCTCCGGAGCCTCGGCCCCGAACGTGGCACCGTCCACACTCATGCCATCCACATAGCCTACGATATAGCCACTCACCCACACATCGGCCTGAGGCGTCGAAGCAACGTATTTCGAAAGAGCCTCGCCCACGCTGTAGGGATTTTCCTTGCTGCTTTCATTTTCGGGCACTTCGGGATCCGGAGCTTCTCCGTTTTCCACATACAAAGCCGGAAGGATCCCCCTCACATCCGGATAAGCCCCGAAGCTGGTGTATTCCGAGCTATACTGCATCCACTTATTCATATCCACATTCGTAATCGTGGCCAAGCCATCGCCATCAAAGCTGATGGTCCACAGCGCACCGCTTTCGGGCAGCGTGGCACTCACGTTGAAGCTGTTGAATGTGCCTGTCATGTACAAGTAACGGCCATAGGCATCCTGGATCAGATAGCCACCATCGCCTTCCGTAATCGTGAAAGTGCAGTTCTCATTGGCGGTCAAGTTGTCTCCCGCCGCAGCATCTGTCACATTCAAATAGCCATAGCCGGAAGACTCGGAAAGATTCTGAGCCACCTTGTTCACCGAACTGTCCAAAGCTGCAATGACGTAGCGTGATCCGCTCGTAATGCTGGTTGCCTTGGCAAAAGCCAACGTTCCAGGTTCGGGTTCCGGCGTCGGTTCGGGCTCTTCGCCATCCAAGACGTATTCAGACACACTCTTCAAGCCGCAGGTGCCGAAATACTTCTCCAAGGACCCCTTCAACACGACCGGTTTGCCCAGGTTCTCCGGATTGGCCTGCAAGTTCAACGCCTCGCGCACCCCGCCTGCCGGAAGCTGGATGACCAGGCACTGCGTGTAATCCGTCACATCGGTCGAATCGGCAATCAACAAGTTCGTGGCAGAAACTTCGCCGCCCTCCGGAGCCTCGGCCCCGAACGTGGCACCGTCCACACTCATGCCATCCACATAGCCTACGATATAGCCACTCACCCACACATCGGCCTGAGGCGTCGAAGCATCGTATTTCAAAAGAGCCTCGCTCACGCTGTAGGGATTTTCCTTGCTGCTTTCATTCTCGGGCACTTCGGGATCCGGATCGGGCACAGGTACTTCTCCATTGGCCACAAACAAGCGCGGAAGGACGCCCCGTGCGTCTTCATACACGCCATAGCTGTTATAATCAGAGTCATACTGGATCCATTTCTGAGTCTCAGCATTTCTAATCACAGCCGCACTGTCTTCGTCGAAAGTAATAGTCCAGACAGCCCCGCTTTCGGGCAGCGTGGCACTCACGTTGAAGCTGTTGAATGTGCCCGTCATGTACAGGTAACGGCCATAGGAATCCTGGATCGTATAACCTCCTTCGGTTTCCGTCAGCAGGAACGTGTTGCGCTCTTCAGCGGCAATCACACAGCCCGAAGCCGCATCCGTCACTTGCAAATAGCCATAGCCGGCAGATTCAGAAAGATTTTCGGCTACTTTGTTCACCGCACCATCCAATGCGGCAAGCACATAACGCTGTCCGCTCTCGACTTCCACGGTATGCACAAAAGCCATTGCGGGTTCCGGTTCCTCGCCTCCTTGGCCGATGCCACCGTCCGAAGTGGTCAAGGAAGCGTCGTCCAACAACAAGTCCGTACCCGGTTTGCTCGGATTCATCACGACGAGGTTCACCGTGGTCTGCTCCGACAAGGTAAATTCATAGACCACCTGCACCCACTCGGTATTGGCGAGGTCACTCACAGTTTCCCCATATACATAACTCCCCATCGTGCCATCGGCCTTCACCGGGGCGTAACCCGGACGGGCACCTGCATTCTCACTGGTGGCAGCCTTCGCATACACGGAAAACGTGTAAGTGCCCGGCAAGAGTGTCATCTCCTCATAAGCCAAGCGCTGATTTGAAGAAGCCCCGGCCACCATGACCGACAAATTTCCCGTGCGTGCCTCCGCAGACTGCGACAAAGTGGCCTTGCTTGCCGTGGTGCTTGACACCCAATGCGCGGGATTGTCTCCATTCCATTCTTCGAAACTGTTGTTCTGCAACAGCTCCGTTTGGGCCATCGCCGTACCGGTCAGACACAGTACCGCCATGAACAACCAATTCCTCAAAGAAGTAAAATTAGCCATACGCATACTATTTTTGTAAGTTAATAAATGAGTTGGAACAAAAATAAGAAATATCTTCCGCATGACATAATCCCTTTCGCTAAAAAGGCTAAAATGAAATGCAAAAAAACACTTCCGCCACGCGAGCGTAACAAGGATGTTACATCCGCCGGCAGGAACCCGCAGCAAAAGCCCTTAACCATTGGAGTCCCCAGCACCTAAAAAAGCAGAAGGGAAACAGCCGAGCCTCCCTTCTGCCACCACAATACTTTCCCCCGACGGATTTCACCAATCGTCGTTCATGTCCATGTTCCCCGACGGCATGCCAAACGCACCACCGCCCGCCGGGAATCCTCCGGAGAAGCCCCGTCCCGACCGCCTTTGCCCGCCGGCGGCAGGAAACTGGAACACGGGAGCAAAAATCTCCACCAACTGCTGAGGCGTGAGGGACTTTGAGAAAATCTCATAATACTTTTTGTCCACTTCGAGCCGGTTATAAGCATCGGCCACCCCTTGTGCCTTCCGGTTGAACTCGGCCGTGAGACGTGCATTGGCTTCCTCATCGGTGTATTCAGACGGCTTCTTGGCATCGCCGTTCTCCGGACGGGCCAACGAAGTCCTATGCTTCATCAGTTCCTGCTGGTACTCCTTGTAGGTGGTCAGGAACTGAGTCCGGGCATCCCCCTTCAGTTTCCAGCTGTCGGCCAACTGTTCTGCCCTTCTCTCCATCATTTGCCCCCCGCGGTTTCCCCGCTGTGCCATGCCGTCCGACGGGCACGACAAGAAGCATACCAAAATCAGTGTCCACAATGTCTTTTTCATCGTATATTGCTTTTTAAAGAACCATTCAATGAATAAGACCCCTGAAAAGAAAAAAGGTTTAATCCCATCAGCGCACAGTGACATGGAAACAACCTTGCTTCACCTCGTATTTCACGTAACACATTTCTTTTTCACGCAAATCACGCAACACCTCGGAAAGCACCCATTTCAACGTGTCGTTGCGCACAGCCCGGCGCACAGGCCCCGCAGGAGGCTGCACCGTGACGTAGCGGTGATAAGAAATGTCGAAAGTGGTTCCGAAACGATGGCAACTGGCCTCAGAAGCATTCCCGTTCAACCGGCGCAAACGACGCACATCGTCCTCCGTGCGCAACACCGAAGTCACCACCAGAGTGTGCAGCGGAATGCCTTTTATGGCCAAAGAATCCAGGAAATTCCGGCTGATTTTCTGCAAGAGGTCGCTCGCACGCGGCACCAGATAGGGTATGGAATGGGTCATGCGGCTATCCATGGTATAATAAGGATTGCTCCCCACATAGACCAATTCGTCTTTTCGCGCCTCGGCCTCTTTCCGGTCGGCCACCGGCGACACGCCCCATTTTCGTGCCGAAACGATATGCACGTCCTGCAAATCGGGAAAAGTCCGACGGAACCCCGGCACACTGTAAACCCTATGTTTCAATGGCTTGCCATTTTCATCCTTGAACTGCGGCATTGCATAAGGGGCATGCAATCCGGCCTTCCGCGCCTGCCGTTCCTGCGGCTGCCGACTGTCCAAAGCCGCCACCCTGCCAGCTGACGAACCCGCTGGCAAGCCGGCATCCCCTGCCTCTGCCACCTTCGGGTTGGCGCAACGCACCACAGCCAATACCCCCACAGCCAAGGCCGCCAGCCCCCAATACAATTCTCTTTTGAGCTTTCTCAACTTTTTCCTTTTTTAGCGCACAAAGATAGGAAAAACGTGGGGAAATCAAAACTTAATGCTTAAATTTGCGACAAAATTCAGCGAATGACAGAAAAGCATATTGTATTGGAAGACGTGGACCTCGTGGTCTTTTACGGCATCAACAACGCCAACATACAAATGATCAAGGCACTCTACCCCAAGTTGCGCATCGTGGCACGAGGAAATGTCATCAAAGTGATGGGCGACGAAGAGGAAATGTGCGCATTCGAAGAAAACCTCACCGCAATAGAACAACACTGCATCAAATACAACAGCCTGCAAGAAGAAGACATCATCGACATCATCAAAGGGAAAAAGACCAAGAAGGACAGCGTCGAAGGCGTCATCGTGTATAGCGTGCACGGCAAACCGATCATGGCGCGCAGCGAAAACCAACAGAAACTGGTGGAAGCCTATGAGGGAAACGACATGATCTTCGCCATAGGCCCTGCAGGGTCAGGAAAGACCTACACCAGCATCGCACTGGCTGTCAAGGCACTAAAAAACAAGGAAATCCGAAAAATCATACTGAGCCGTCCCGCCGTAGAAGCCGGAGAAAAACTGGGATTTCTCCCGGGAGACATGAAGGAAAAAATAGACCCCTACCTGCAACCGCTTTACGACGCATTGGAAGACATGATCCCCACTGGGAAGCTCCAAGAAATGATGGAGCAGAACATCATCCAGATTGCCCCGCTGGCCTTCATGCGCGGACGGACGCTGAACGACGCGGTGGTCATCTTGGACGAAGCCCAAAACACCACCACGGCGCAGATCAAAATGTTCCTTACCCGCATGGGGCTGAATACCAAAATGATCATCACAGGCGACATGACACAAATCGACCTCCCGCCCTCTGTGCGGTCGGGGCTGGCCGAGGCCGTTTCCATCCTCAAGGGCGTGGAAGGCATCTCATTCATCCAAATGACCCAAAAAGACATCGTGCGGCACAAACTGGTCACCCGCATCGTGGAGGCCTACGACCGGCATGACCAAGAAACGGCCGCCTTGCGCAAGAAGAAGATGCAGGCCGCCGAAAACCCGGCGGTGTTCACCGAGCTGCGAAGGATGGAAAGAGAACTGACAACCATAAATGTTTCAAATCAAAACAAAAAGCATATAAAAAATGAAAGCATTGACTCAAACCAATTTTAATTTTCCCGGCCAAAAAAGCGTTTACCACGGGAAAGTGCGCGATGTCTATGACCTCAACGACGACCTGCTGGTCATGGTGGCCACCGACCGTATTTCGGCTTTTGACGTCATCCTGCCCGAAGGCATTCCTTTTAAAGGGCAAGTGTTGAACCAGATTGCCGCCAAATTCCTCGATGCCACAAGCGACATCGTGCCCAATTGGAAGTTGTCCACTCCCGACCCCATGGTCACCGTGGGACTGAAATGCGAAGGCTTCCGCGTGGAAATGATTATCCGTGGCTACCTGACGGGGTCGGCATGGAGGGAATACCAAAATGGCTGCCGGGAACTCTGCGGCGTAAAACTGCCCGACGGCATGAAGGAAAACCAGAAATTCCCCACCCCCATCATCACACCGACCACCAAGGCCGAAGCCGGACATGATGAAAACATCTCGAAAGAGGAAATCATCGCCCAGGGAATCGTCAGCAAAGAAGACTATGAATTGATGGAACAATACACTTATGCCCTCTTTGCCCGGGGCACGGAGATGGCCGCACAAAAAGGGCTGATCCTGGTAGACACGAAATACGAGTTCGGCAAGCGCGACGGGAAAGTGTATCTCATCGATGAAATCCACACCCCAGACTCCAGCCGCTATTTTTACGCAGACGGTTACCAGGAGAAATTCGAAAAAGGCGAACCCCAGAAACAGCTTTCCAAAGAATTCGTGCGGCAATGGCTCATTGAAAACGGCTTCATGGGAAAAGCCGGACAACAAGTGCCGGAAATGACAGAAGAATATGTGCAGAGCGTGTCCGACCGCTACATCGAGCTGTATGAACACATCGTCGGCGAAAAATTCCAAAAAGCCGACGAGCACGATGACTTGGCCGCACGCATCGAAAAAAATGTCATGGCCTACCTGAACACGAAATAAGACCGTGGCATACGCACAAGAGAAAATAAAACCTTACCAAGGCAACGGGCATAAGCGTGAGCAAGTGGAACACATGTTCGACCACATTGCCCACTCTTATGACTTGTTGAACCATTTCTTGTCGTGGGGCATAGACAAGAACTGGCGCCGGACAGCCATTGACTCGCTGGCGCCGTTCCACCCCCAACAGATTCTGGACGTTGCCACGGGCACAGGGGATTTTGCCATCCTGTCGGCCCAACGCCTTCAACCACGCGCCATCGTCGGGGCGGACATATCGGAAGGCATGATGCAGATTGGCCGGCAGAAAGTCAAATCGCTGCATTTGGAAAACGTCATCCATTTCCAACGGGAAGACTGCGAGAAGCTGTCGTTCGCCGACCATAGTTTTGACGCCGTGACCGTGGCTTATGGCGTGCGCAACTTTGAGCATCTGGACCAAGGACTACGGGAAATGCACAGAGTGCTGAAACCGGGAGGGCACCTGCTCATTGTGGAACTCAGCTCGCCCAACCGCTTTCCCATGAAACAGTTGTTTGCCCTCTATGCCAGAATCGTCATGCCGCTGATAGGCTGGTTTATTTCAAAGGACCACAGCGCCTACACCTACCTGCCTGCCACCATGGCCGCTTTCCCCCAAGGAGAAATCATGCAAGGAATCCTGAAAAAGGCCGGATTCAGCGAAGTGCGTTTCAAACGTTTCACATTCGGCATCAGCACGATGTATCTCGCCTCTTATTAAAATTTAGAATATGGAAAAATATGGTCTTGTCGGCTATCCCTTAGGACATTCTTTCTCAAAAGACTTCTTCAACGAGAAATTCAAGAATGAAGGCATCGATGCCGAATACGTCAATTTTGAAATCCCGTCCGTCGACCGCTTTCCCGACATTATCGCCAAGAATGCCAACCTGCGCGGATTGAACGTGACCATCCCCTACAAGGAAAAGATCATTTCCTATATGGATGAATTAAGCGAGGAAGCCCGGCAAATTGGCGCGGTCAATGTGGTCCGCCTCACCGAACGGAAGGGGAAACTTCACCTCAAGGGATTCAATTCGGATGTCATAGGCTTTACCCGCTCCATCGAGCCTTTGTTGGAACCGTCGCACAAAAAGGCGTTGATACTGGGCACCGGCGGCGCGTCAAAAGCCGTGCATTACGGATTGCAAAAGTTGGGGATTGAGTGCCGTTGGGTCAGCCGCGATCCGCAGGAAGGCATGCTGAGCTATGCCCAGCTCACCCCCCGGACCCTGAAGGAATACACCGTCATTGTCAACTGCACCCCCGTGGGAATGTACCCCCACACAGAGGAATGCCCGAACCTGCCATACGAAGGCATCGGGAGCGACCACCTGCTATACGACCTCGTTTATAATCCGGAAGAAACCTTGTTTCTCCGAAAGGGGAAAGCACAAGGAGCCATCGTCAAAAACGGTTTGGAAATGCTTCTGCTCCAGGCCTACGCCGGATGGGACTTTTGGCACACCAAAGACTGAAGCATGAGAAACGGGAAAAAACGACTGCGCCGCATCGCTTGGAGCGTGTGCATCCTCATCGCACTGCTCCTTGCCGGGGGCACGGGCTTCCTGCAATGGTATGCGCTGGAAGCCGGCGGAAACGAGCGCGGCAAAGACCTCAAGGCGTCTTACGCATTCATGTACGACCACTACCCGTTCCTGCGCCATTGGGTGGACAGCCTGGAACGGGCAGGGGCTTTGCGCGACACCTTCATCTGTGCGCCAGACGACACCAGGCTGCACGCCCTCTACCTTTATGCCGACACGGCCACTCCCCGCACGGCCATCGCCGTACACGGATACACCGACAACGCCGTGCGCATGCTCCACATCGCCTATCTCTACCATCACGACCTGCACTATAACGTGTTGCTTCCAGACCTCCGCTTCGCCGGACTCAGCGGAGGCAACCATATCCAGATGGGGTGGAAAGACCGGAAGGACGTGCAACAGTGGATGGAAGTAGCCAACAGCCTGTTCGCCCCCAAGGGCGGACAAACCGACATGGTGGTCCACGGCATTTCCATGGGAGCGGCCACCACGATGTGCGTCAGCGGGGATCCCCAACCGCCCTTTGTCCGCTGCTTCATCGCGGATTGCGGCTACACCAGCGTGTGGGACGAATTTGCCGGCGAACTGCAAAACCAATTCGGCCTGCCGCCTTTCCCTTTGCTCCACCTGGCCAGTTGGGCCACGGGACTCCGCTATGGATGGACCTTCCAAGAAGCCTCCCCGCTGCGGCAAGTCCGGAAATGCCGCTACCCCATGCTTTTCATCCACGGCACCGAGGACACCTTCGTCCCTACGTGGATGGGCGACAGCCTATACGCCGCCAAACCAGGCATCAAGGCGTATTGGCGCGTACCCGGAGCCACACACGCGGACTCCTATTTAAAATATCCTAAAGAATACACTGAAAAAGTGAAAAGATTCCTGAAGCGGTACAATATTCCAAAAGATATGAATAACTTGCCCCACTAAGCAACCACATCACGCATGAAAAAAGCCTTTTGTCTCTTCTTGCTCATTTGGGTTTGCGGAAGCACACAGTTTCTGCAAGGAGAAACGTACACGGTGGACAACCTTCCCATGGTCTACCTGCAAGACCGGACAAAGCATGTGGTCAACCCCGACGGCATTCTCTCAGCTCCCATCGTGCAGCAAATGGACAGCCTGCTCTACCGGCTCGAAAGACAAAAAGGCGTGCAGTCCGTAGTGGCGGTGGTGGAACGCATCGAGGGGGGGGACTGCTACGAATTTGCCCTCACGCTGGGCAACCGGTATGGCGTAGGCAACCAGCAGAACACCGGACTCATCATCCTGCTCTCCACGCAAGACCGTTGCTACCAGATCCTGACCGGAGAAGGCTTGGAAGGCACGCTGCCCGACGCCATCTGCCGGCGCATCGAGAACCGGATAATGGTGCCTTTCCTGAAAACGGAAGACTGGGACCAGGCCATGCTGCAAACCGTGGCCGCCGTATGTGGCGTGATTGAAGGCGACGACACCTTGCTCAACCCCGGCTCCGACGGACAACGGGCGCGCGGAAGGGGGAACCACTTTTTTGGACTGGCCCTGTGCATCGCGGTCGCCGCAATAGGCTGGTCATGGTACAGCAACCGCAAGCGGAATTCTTGTCCCAAATGCGGTACCTATCCCATGAAACGCTACCATTCACGAGTGGAAACGGATCGCCTGAACGGCGTCGAACATCACCGGGAATACTTCCGGTGCCCCAAATGCGGGCACACCGAATGCCATTCACACGACGAACCCCTGGACAACGGCACCGGATTCGGAGGATTCCCCCCGATCGCCGGCCCGTTCCATCGCGGATTCGGCGGCGGAGGCCCCGGCGGGGGATTCACCGGAGGGGACTTCGGCGGGGGGAGCTTCGGCGGAGGAGGATCCGGAGGCGACTTCTGAAACCAAATCATCAAAACAATAGAATCATATGAAAGCAAAAACATGGATGACCACCGCCATCGCCCTCGTGTGCATGGTGTGCTTGAACAGCTGTTCCTACAACAAAATGGTGGAGAAAGACGAGGCCGTGTCCACGGCATGGAGCAATGTGGAGACGCAATACCAACGACGCGCCGACCTGATTCCGAACCTGGTCAGCACCGTGAAGGGCTATGCCGCCCACGAAAGCAGCACGCTCGAGGCCGTGGTGGAAGCACGCAGCAAAGCCACACAAATCACGATTGACCCGGCCCACCTGACACCCGAGAAATTGGCAGAATACCAACAGGCGCAAGGAGCCGTCACCGCGGCATTGGGCAAACTGCTGGCCGTGACGGAAAACTATCCGCAGCTCCGGGCCAACGAAAACTTCTCGGAACTGCAGGCGCAGCTCGAAGGCACGGAAAACCGGATCACCGAAGCCCGCAGGCGGTACAACGAAGCCGTGCAGGACTACAACGTGCTGATACGCTCCTTCCCCAACAACCTCTTTGCCGGCATGTTCGGATTCAGCAAAAAAGAGAAATTCGAGGCGGCGGCCGGAACGGAAACCGCACCCAAAGTTGAATTTTAAAGCAAACCCTATCAATATAAACAAGAACACAATGAGCAACCAACGTTACATGATGCGCGGCGTGTCGGCGGCCAAAGAGGACGTACACAACGCCATCCAAAACATCGACAAGGGCATCTTCCCCCAAGCCTTCTGCAAAATCATCCCCGACATCCTCGGCGGCGACCCTGAATATTGCAACATCATGCACGCCGACGGCGCGGGCACCAAGTCCTCGCTGGCCTATGTGTATTGGAAGGAGACGGGCGACCTGTCCGTGTGGAAAGGCATCGCCCAGGATGCCCTCATCATGAACACCGACGACCTGCTTTGTGTGGGCGCGGTAGACAACATCCTGGTGTCGTCCACCATCGGGCGCAACAAGATGCTCATTCCCGGAGAGGTCATCAGTGCCATCATCAACGGCACCGACGAACTGCTGGCCGAACTGAGGAACATGGGCATCGGCATCTACGCCACCGGAGGCGAAACGGCGGACGTGGGCGACCTGGTGCGCACCATCATCGTGGACTCCACCGTGACCTGCCGCATGAAACGCAGCGAGGTCGTCAACAACGCCAATATCCGCCCGGGCGATGTCATCGTGGGACTGAGCAGCTGCGGACAGGCCACTTATGAAAAGGAATACAACGGCGGGATGGGCAGCAACGGGCTGACCAGCGCGCGCCATGACGTGTTTGCCAAATATCTGGCCGAAAAATACCCCGAGAGCTACGACAAGGCCGTGCCCGAAGCGTTGGTCTACAGCGGAAGCTACCGGCTGACCGACGCGGTGGAAGGCGCGCCGGTCAATGCCGGCAAACTGGTGTTGTCGCCCACCCGCACGTATGCCCCGGTCATTAAGAAAGTGCTCGACGAGATGCGCCCGGCCATCCACGGCATGGTGCATTGCACCGGAGGGGCGCAAACCAAGGTGCTCCATTTCGTAGGCGAAAACTGCCGCGTGGTCAAGGACAACCTCTTCCCCGTGCCCCCGCTCTTCAAGGCCATTGCCCGCGAAAGCGGCACGGACTGGGCCGAGATGTACAAGGTGTTCAACATGGGCCACCGGCTCGAAATCTACCTTGCACCGGAGGACGCGGAAAAAGCCATTGCCATCTCCAAGAGTTTCCACATCGACGCGCAGGTCGTCGGCCACATCGAGGAAGGGCCGCGTTCGCTCACCATCCGGAGCGAATTCGGAGAGTTCGATTATTGACCCTTCCGCCAAACACCGCCCTGGTGTTTTTTCTCCCGGTCCGTCCGGGGATAAACGTTTTCGCGCCGTGGAAGGCCGTCCGGTTTCCCGGAGTGCCTTCCACGGCGCGAAAATCTTTTTTCCCTTCTTCGCGCCCCTCCCCGCTATCTCAGGATGTTCGTCACCAACGACGCGATAGACACCAGAATGCTGATTGAGCTTACCCAATAGCTCGTGCTCGAGCCGATGTCGGAGTTCTTCGACTTGGTCTTGTTGGGCGTCACATAGAGCACGTCGTTCTGCTGCAAGTAGAAATAAGGCGAGTTGATCAGGTTGGCGTCGTTCAGGTTCAGCTCATGGATGGTTTTCTTCCCCGTGGCATCCTCGCGGATCAGTTTCACGTTGTCGCGCCGGCCCCAGATGGTCAGGTCCTTGGCCATCGAAAGCGCGCCATAGATCGAGACCTTCTCCGAAGGCACCGTGTAAGTGCCCGGGCTGTTCACCTCGCCCAGCACGTACACCTTGTAATTGCTCAGGCGCACCGTCACCACCGGACGGTTTTTCAGATAAGTGCCCTCGATTTTCGAGGCGATCAGGTCTTCCACCTGGTTCACCGTCATGCCGCCCACGTGCAGGGTGCCCAGCACCGGATAGTTGATCGTCCCCTCGTTCGTCACCAGGAAGGTCTGCAGCGTCGGCTGGGTCCCCAGCTGCGTCCGCGTCGACGAGACGGCAGGCGTGGCCGTCAGGTTGAAGGGGATCACGGCTTCCGCGTCTTCCGGATAATTCACGGTGATGGTCAACTCGTCTTTGGGCATGATGCGGGCCTCAAAAAGCACGGCACTGGAGTCCAGGTTCACCTCGCTGCTGTTCATCATGTAAGGCACCGTCTTATAGGACGTGCAAGACGAAGCCGCCAATGCCGCCCCGAGCACGACGGCCTTGCACAAGTTCAATACATTCTTTTTCATATCGTGGTCGCAAAATGTTTATCAATGTTTATACATAAGATTCCAACACGGTGGCCGACCCTTCCGGGGTCAGGCGCACTCCGTCCGCTTCGGCCGCCACCAGCAGGGTGTGTCCGGCCTCGAGCCGCGTCTCTTCCTCCCCGCACGCCACCCGGCAGGCACCTTCCGTGCAGACCAGGATGACGAAGCTGTCCAGCTCGCTGTAGTCGCATTCCATCGGTTCCGTCAGCCGGTAGGCTCCCGTGGTGAAGTAAGGGCTGCCCACCAGTTCCGTCGGTTCGTTCTCCTTCAGGGCGTGCTGCACGTCCGGCGCGGCCACGGCGTAATCAATGGCCTCCTTGGCCTCCTCCACGTGCAGCTGGCGCGGGCGCCCTTCGCTGTCCACGCGCCCGAAGTCGTAGATGCGGTAGGTCACGTCGCTGCTTTGCTGGATCTCGCAGATGAAACAGCCCGGGCCGATGCTGTGCACCCGCCCGGCAGGCAGGTAATACACTTCCCCGCGGTGCACGTCATAGCGTTTGAGCACTTCCGGCAGGGTCTGGCCGGCCACGCGGGCCGCATATTCGTCCGGCGTCACCGCCCGGTTGAACCCGTCCAGCAGGTAAGCCCCCGGCGCGCTGTCCACGACATACCACATTTCGGTCTTTCCCGCACAGCCGTGGCGCCTTTGCGCCAGCTCGTCGTTCGGATGCACCTGCACGGAAAGCGGCTGCGCCGCGTCAATGAACTTCACCAACAGGGGGAACTTCACCCCGAAACGCCGGAAGTTCTCCGCGCCCAGCAAGGCCGCGCCGCCCTTTTCCGCCAATTGGGTCAGGGTCAGGCCGGCATACGCCCCGCCTTCCACGACCGACTCGTGCCCGGCTATGCCCGAAAGTTCCCAACTCTCGCCGATCGTCCGCCGGTCGGCGGGCAAGCCCTTGAAAGGAAGGATGCGGTGCCCTCCCCACAAGGTTTCCTTGAAGATATCCGCAAAACGGAACAGCTTATTTTCCATTCAATCTTAAAAAAAATCGCCCAAAATTACAAAATTCTGACAATACAAGCAAATAAAACAAGAAAGTTTGTGAATACTTTGTATATCCGTCCTCCACGGCCGGATCTTCAAACCTTTTTAGTAACCTATAAAACATCCGATTTATGGAAACAAACAAGTATGACGTGACGGCGCTCGCCTGCCGTTATTTTCCCGCGTCCAGCAAACGCAACGCGCGCCGCCGGTTCTTCAATGTCCTCCGGGCCGAGAAAGAACTATGGATGAGGCTCACCGCCCTCCACTTCGGGACCTACCGGCGCAACTTCACCCCCAGGCAATACGAACTGGTCATCGACACCCTCGGCGCACCCGAGGAGGCGGAGGACAGCTTCGGGGAATGGCCGCGCTGAACGGGCGGAATGGTGCGGAAACGGGCGGAAAGGCGCGGATTTGCGCGCAAACGTGCGCATTTGCGCGGCCCGCCCGGCGCGCCGCCCTAACTTTGCCGCGTCTTCCGGAAGACAGAGAGAAAAAACAAAATCAAAAACCTTAAAAAGCCAAAAAACATGATTTACAAAGTGATTGAACGAAAGAACCCGCGCGACATGGAAGGACCGACCAAATTCTACGGCTACGTGGTGAGCCTCTCCGCCATCGGCATCGACGACCTGGCCACGCGCATCAGCAGCAACTGCACCGTCACCCGCCACGACTGCCTTGCCGTGCTCTCGGCCTTGCAGGAACAGATCATCTACGCCCTGCAGGAAGGGAAGCGCGTCCACCTGGGCGACATCGGCAGCTTCCGCATCGTGGCCAACGGGACGGGCAGCGAGACTCCCGAAGGCTACGACACCAGCTTCCTCACGAGGCTCCGCGTGTGCTTCACGCCCAACAAGAAGCTCAAGGAGGCCGTCGCCCTCGACAACAAGGATTTCTCCCTGGAGCGTGTCGACTTCGCCGAGCCGGCCGAGGAGGGGGAGGAAGGTCAGATCTAAGCCACGCCCGGCATGGAAAAGCTGAACAGGCAGAGAGGGTTGCGCAACTGCAACCCTCTCAACATCCGGCGCACGGCCGACCTCTGGCAGGGCATGGCCGAAAGGCAGCCCGACCCGGACTTCTACACCTTCAGGAGCATGGCCTGGGGCTACCGCGCGGCCTTCATCGTGCTGCGCACCTACCACTTCAAGTATGGCATCCGGACCGTGCGCGGCATCGTCAGCCGATGGGCGCCCCCCGAAGACGGCAACGACACCGCGCTATACCTCCGGAAGGTGTGCATCCTCACGGGCTTCGACCCCGACCGCGCGCTCAACCCCTACGACCCCACCCACATGGGGCCGCTGGTGGCCGCCATGAGCCGCGTGGAGTGTGGCGTGAAACCCGACCTGAGACAAATCAAGGAGGGTTGGTCGCTCTACCTGGGCACAGACTGAACCTCGTCCGTTTCACCTTCTAAACCTTCAAAAGCACATGAACAAACCTCTTTGGAACATGGTGCTCAACATCGTCATTGCCATTGCCAGCGCCATTCTCGGCGCCATTGGCGGAGCGAAAATCTGAGCCGCCCCCCTTCTGCCGGTCTCCCCGCCGTCCCGTTTTCCCGCGGACGGCGGGGAGGCTTTTTTTCCGCCCGCCCCCTTCCGGGCCTGCGATCCGTCGCGGGGGCACGGGAGAGGACAGGGCACGGGCAAAAAAACAACCGCGCCGGGAATCACTCCCCAGCGCGGCCGCATTCTAAATCTAAAACTAACACTATTATGAAAAGACCTTTTTCTTCATGGGTTTTCCATTTTCATCGGGCACCTCACCAAAGGTTGTCCCAGACGTTCTTGTTGGAGAAGTTGTCCACATCGCCCAAGGCCGGCTCGTCAGACGCCCCCGGAAGGCTTGTGGCAAACAAGTTCACGCTCTCCAAGTCTCTCACCTCTACGCGAGGCATTTCATACTTCATCTTTTCCATTTCCTTTCTGTTTTTTTATTTTGTTCCATTTGTTCATTTCACGATCACTTTCTTCACCGTGCCGTCGGACAGTTTCACCACGTTCACGCCCTTGGCCATGCGGTCCAGCTGGCGGCCGGAGAGGTCATAGATGGCCACCACGGTGGCATCGGCTGCGGCTTCCACGCCATCCACTGCGGTCACCCCGCCGTTGAGGTCGATGGCCAACGCGTTCTGGTTGGCGGCATTGGCCACGGCATCGGTCAGGTAGGCCGTGAACGGATTCACCCTCACCGCGTCGCTTTCCACGTGGTAGAAGGCCACGCCGGCCACTTCAGGCTGGTTCTGGAGCACGTAGCTTCCGCGCGGGGCGGTGATCCGGGCATACACGCCGGTCAGCGCGCCGAGGCTGGCTTCCGCCGGGGTGGCTGCCACCACCACGTAGCTCGCTTCGAAAGCACAGTCGCCTTCGCCCACCAACAGCACCGGGCTGTTCGCGCCGATGGCCTGCAACAGTTCGCCCGTCACCCGGCCATTCTCCACGCCGGTCAGTTGGTAAGCCTCGCAACCTTCGGGCAGGTCGGCCACGGCATACGGCAACACCAGGGTGCCAAACTCGCTCACCGTCTTGGCCGTGCTGGCCTGGGTAGCCGTGAAGGCATACGGGGTGCGGAACGGCTTGCCGGCCTGCAGTTCCAGGTTCTCACAAGCGTAAGTAGTGTCCATGCCAGTCACGTTTTCTACCACCACGTTCTTCGTGTTGAGCAACATGGAAGCGTCGTTCACGAGGAACAAGCAGTTCGGGTTGGCGGAAACCAGTTCCATCGGTTCCGTAATGCCTCTGGCATCAATCACGGTGGCATCGGCATCTGCCAAGGCGGCCAACGCATTGGCATTCAATTCACCGTAGCCAGATAATACATAATCAGATTCCGCATTCGGGTCGGTCACGGTGATATTGGAAACCATTACGGTACCCTCACGTGTCTTCGCGCCGGTCAGGTAAGCCTTACCGCCACACTTGGCCTTCACCTTTTCGAGGTCGATCACTGCGTAATCCGCACCTTCCACAATGGTCGGATAAAAGGTTTCGATGTTCGTATCGTCGGCATTAAAGAACCAGAAACGCAGCACATTATTCCCCTTGGTCTGATAGACGTGGATTTCCTCATAATCATTCAGGTCCACATAGCTATGACACTCTTGCACATTAAAGAAAGAGCCGAAAATTTCAGCCTCATCCACGTTCATGTTCCATCCCGGATCATTCTTTTCAACCCAAGAACCATTTTCCAACCGATAGAAAGGCAGATCTTTCAAACAGATTTCGTTTCCAGCCGAAGCGTTCACCAAGCTCTTCGTGATACATATATAATTGATTTTCATCGAATCAACGGCATCTACATTCGCCTCCATCACAATTTCCTTAATGTGTTCGCTGCCTGACCGATAACCGGCATAATCAATACCATACTTGTTAGTGTACCAAGCGCCGATGTCCGCCGTCTGGCTCCGCACGATGGTGCGCCACATCAGATCGTTATATTGGTTTTCAGCAGACACGTCCACGCTCACGTCAATGCGCGTCACATTCGAGAAATCCACATCGCCCAAGTTGATGGTAAGGCTGGCCGAGCCTTCCGCCGTTTTCTTCAGCACCCCTGTTACCGGGTCAAGCGTCATGCCGGTCACTGCCATATCTTGGGGATAGACATAAGCTTTACCGGACTCATCAAACGTCAAGGACACTTCACCGGTTCTTTCTTTCGAAAGCAAAATGGAGTTTACCGTAGCCTCAGTATTAAACGCGGATGCCTTAATGGCGATCAACTTTACAAAGCCGAACTCGGCCTTAATGGCTTTCAAATCCACCACGAGATAATCCACACCAGATGCAGGGGTGGCATTGATCACCTTATAGTAATCAGCCGGCTTCCCGACACCAAGTTCATATTCATCACTCTTGCCGTTGAAGAAGAACACGCGCACGGGATCGCCTGTGGTCTGATAGATTCTCAGTTCGGCATAATCACTCAAATCAGCATAGCAGACCGGATCCGTAGAGCTACGACCATAGATAGTGTTCTGCTCCTCGCCCTTACCCACGTTCCATTCCGGTGTGCCTGCATTCCAAACGCCATCGGTCAACACCATGTAGGGCATCGAACGCAAATTCATCTCATTGGACAGCGTGATTTTTTCCACTGTAGCCGTCGTAGCAAAGGCATTCCCCTTAATGCAAATCAGTTTGGCAAAACCATATTGCTCCCGGATAGACTTCAAATTCACTGTGGAATAGCCTGCACCTTCCACGGGAGTGGCATAAACTTGCACACGATAGTCGTTCTCCAATCCGCCCACATAACTCTCGCTTTTTTCATTAAAGAAGAACAAACGCACGGGTTTCCCCTCCGTCTGATAAATTCTCAGTTCGTCATACGCACTCACATCCGCATAACGGACGGGAGCCGAACTGCCATCCCCATAAATGGTTTCCTGCGCTGAACCCATATTCCAGGCAGGAGTACCAGTTTTCCAAGCACCATTTTCCTTCACCAAATAAGGAATCGACTGCAAGTCGACTTCTTCTGTGGTTTCAACCGCATGCGCCGTAGCCCCTCCCAGGAAGAGGCAAAGCAGCAGAAACATGCACTTTCTTAAAACTCTTTGTACCATTTCTTCATACATTTTTAAGTTAACAAAAAATAATTAATTGACCCCGCAAAAATAGGCGGATTGTGTGGAAACCCGCCTATTTTCGTGTAACAAATTCTTTTGATTTTGTAACCTCCCGGCTGTTTTTAACGCTTTTTCACCAAAAAGCGGCTATTTTTCGCCATTTTCATCTTGATATTTCTTCACATAGTCGGAAGGAGACACGCCGAAGTAGGCCTTGAAACTGGTGGCGAAGGTGGCCGAAGAGCGGAAGCCCACGCCCACGCTCACGTCGCTGATATCATAATTTTTCGACAGGAGCTTGGCCGCCTGGGTGAGCCGCACGTTGCGCAGGAAGTCCCGCGGGGTGATGCCCGTCATGCGCTTCAGCCGCCGGTGCAGGTGGACGCGGCTGATGCCGATCTGGTCGGCGATGTATTCCACGCTCAGGTCGGGGTTGCCCATGTTGTCGTTGATGACCTTCATCACCCGCTCCATCAGCGCGTCGTCGCGCGACACCATGTCGGCCGGCTCGTCGAGGTCCTCCTCCTGGTGGGCCACCACGGTGAACTTGCCCTGCAGCTTGCGGCGGTTTTCGAGCAGCGTGGCCACGGTCTGCCGCAGCACGTCGATGTTGAAGGGCTTGGAAATATAGCTGTCCGCCCCCACGGAAAGCCCGGCCAGGCGGTCGGAGTCCTCGCTCTTGGCCGTGAGGAGCACCACGGGGATGTGGCTCAGGTTGAAGTTGCCCTTGATCTTGCGGCAGAGGGTGATGCCGTCCATCTTGGGCATCATCACGTCGCTCACCACCAGGTCGACCTTCCCGGCGTGCTTGAGCAGGAAGTCGTAGGCCTCCTCGCCGTTGGAGGCCTCGTCCACGTAGTAGAGCGGGGAGAACTCGGAGTGGAGGTAATGGCGGATGGCCGTCTCGTCCTCCACGACGAGCACGCGGGACGAGCGCGTGCCCCCGCGCGTCTCTTCGGGCTGGTCGGCCATCAGGTCGGCGGCGTGCATGGCTTCCAGCCGGGCCGTCTGGTTGGAGGCCGCGGGGGCCGCCGCCTCGGCCGCGGGCGCTTCCCCGTCCGCCTGGGCCTGGGCCGCCGCCTCCCGGGAGAGGGCTTGCGGCATGCGCACGATGAAGCGCGTGCCCTGGCCCGTGGGGTTGTCCTCGATGCGGATGTCGCCCTCGTGCAGCTCCACCAGCAGTTTCGTGAGGTTCAGCCCGATGCCCGTGCCCACATAGTCGCCGCCCCAGTTGCCGGCATAGAACCGCTCGAAGACGTGGGCCTTCGAGGCGTCGGGGATGCCGATGCCCGTGTCGGTGACCGTCAGCACGAAGTCGCGCCCTCCCGGCTTCGCGCCGGGCACGTCCTGCAGGTCGATGGTGATGGTGCCGCCGTCGGGGGTGAACTTGAAGGCGTTCGAGAGGAGGTTCATCACCACCTTGTCGAAATTCTGCGGGTCGACGCACACGTCCAGCCGCTCCATCGGGTGCTGGAACACGAAAGTGATGCCGCGCGTGTGGGCCGCCGCCTCGAAGAGTTCATAGAGGTTGTCCACGAACCCCACCATGTCCACCTTGCGGTAACGCAGGCGGAACTGTCCTTTCTCGATCTTGCGCGCGTCCATGAGCTGGTTGATGAGCCGCAGGATGCGCTGGGAGTTCTGGTAGATGAGCGAATAATAACGGCGGTGGAGCGCGTCGGTGTCGAGTTTCATCAGTTTCATGAGCGGGCTGATGATCAGCGTCATCGGGGTGCGGATCTCGTGGCTGATGTTCATGAAGAACTGGATGCGCGCCTCGTTCATTTCCTCGGCCTTGCGGTGGTCTTCCATCATCTGCTTCGAGCGGGCGCGCTCGCGCCACTGCAGGTAGGCCACGTAGCATCCCGCCAGCAGCAGCAGGACATAGACGGCCTTGGCCCAGCCCGACAGGTACCACGCCGGATGGACCACGACGGCCAGCTCGCGCACGTCGGAGCTTTCGCCGTAGGCCTCGGCCTTCATGCGGATGTGGTAGGTGCCCGGCTCCATGTTGGACAGATAAATGCGGTTGCGGCCGTTCTCCACGGCCTGCCAGTCCTCGCCGTTGACGCTGTAATAATAGGTGACGCGGCTTTGGTTGATGCCCATGGTGGAAAGTTCGATGCTGAAGGTCTGGTCGTTGTGGCACAGGTTCACCTCCTCGGCCAGGGGCGTCCAGCAGTCCACGATGGCATAGCGCCCCGAACGGTCGCCCACGTGCACCGGCCGCCCGTTGAGCAGGAAGTCCACCACGCGCAAGTCCGGCTTGCCCACGCCCTCATACACGCCCACCTTCTCGGGCCGGAAGAAGGTCAGGCCGTTGATGCCGCCGAAATAGAGCCTGCCCCCCTCGGCGTAGGAGGCCGATTTGCTGAACTCGTTGCCTTGCAGCCCGTCTTCGATGTAGTAGTTCTCAAACGTCTCCCCCGCGGGGTCGAAGCAGGAAAGGCCGTTGTCGGTGGACACCCACACCCGCCCGTCGGCGGCCAGCTCGATGGCGTTCACGGCATTGCTGGGCAGCCCGTGGTCGGTGGTGTAGGCCTGCATGCGCCCGCTGGCGCGGTCCCAGCGCAGAAGGCCCTGCATGGTGGCCACCCAGACCACGTCGCCGGCCCCCGCCTCCAAGGCGCGGATGCTGTGCTTCGGCAAGACGCGCCCCGCGGGACGCAAGTCCCCCGCCGGGGTGATGTCCAGCACATCCAGCCCGTCGGACGTGCCGGCAAACAGCGTGGTGCCGCGAACCATCAGCACCGGCACGTAGGGGTTGGACAGGATCTGGCGGGGAGGGGCCGGCGTGTTGTTCCGGGCTTGCGTATAGTGGGTCAGCCGCCGGGTGCGGAGGTTGTAGCCATAGATGCCGTCGCCCATCGTGCCGATCCACACGTTCTGCGCCCCGTCCTCCACCAGGGCATAGGCATTGGGGATGCGCTCCCCTCCCGGCACGCGCGTGGAAAGGTTCACGCACTCGCCCGTCTGCTTGTCCATGAAGGCCACGCCCGAATAGGAGGAGCCGAGCCACATCGTGCCTTCGGAATCCTCGAGGATGCTCATCACCGTGGAGGGCATGCCTTTCACCAGCTCGGGCTTGAAGTGGATGCTGCGGGTGCCGTCGGCCGCGAGGTGGTACACGCCGCAATGGTCGGTGGCCACCCACAGGTCGCCGTGGCCGTCGCCCACGATGGTGGTGACGCAGTTGGTGCCCAGGGTGTTGCGCGACACCGACCGCCGGCCCACATACTCGAAGTTGGTCGACAGGTGGGGCATGACGAGCACTTCCTTCCAATAGACCCCCACCCAGATGTTGCCGTCGCGGTCCATGATGGCGTCTTTCACATTGGAGATGGCCAGGTTGTATTCATACGTGCGGATGTCGCTTTGCTCCATCGTGCCCGTGGACTCGTCGTAGATCATCAGGCCGTTGCCGTCGGTGGACACCAGCAGCCGCCCGTCGGGGGTGGCGCGGATCGAGGCCACCACCAGGTTGCGGCTCGCCTCCAAGGGCTGCCACACGCCGTGGTCCTCCGAGTAGCGGTAGATGCCGTTGACCGAGGCGTTGAGATAAATCCGGCCCGAAGCGCTCTCGCAGAAATCCGCCGCGCCGGGATAACGGCCCAAATGGCGCACGTCCTTCCCGCCGAAGTCGGCGACAAACACGTTGCCGTCCGAGGCCACGGCCCAGACGCGCCCCCGGCGGTCGGCCCGCAGGCGGTTCAACGAATGGCCGCGGAAATAGTCGGTCACCTGGTCCATCCTCCACCGTCCCTGCGCTTCCTTCAGGCGGTAGGCCCCGTAGCCCGCCGTGGTGACATAGACCAGGCTGTCGGGCAGCCGCTCCATGCCGATCACATGGGCCTGCAAGGTGTCGCCGCCCGCATCCAGGAACGGGATGTCGGAGAAACGGTCGGTGGCGTAATCATACAGCTGCACGCCAAGTTCCGTGCCCACCAGCACCTTGCCCGGCTCCAGCTCGAGCACATCGGTGACGTTGTCGTGCTTGAGGGTGCCGGGCACCCGGTTCTCGTGATGGTAGACATTCAGCTTGGCCCCGTCGTAGCGGTTCAGCCCGTTGGCCGTGCAGATCCACACATTCTGATAGCTGTCTTCCATGAATGACCGTATGCTCGTATTGGAAAGGCCTTCGTCCGAAGTAAAAGAAAGCGGTGTCTGTGCCTCCGCGTTCCACCACAGGAGGCATCCCAACAACATCCATAGACAGTTCTTTTTCATAGGTCCCAGATTAAAGTCAGACTCATTGATTTTGATATGTTTCACGAACCTCCGCGCGGCATTTCCATGGCCACGACCGGAGCCTCCGCGCCCGGCCGCTCTCTTGGTGAGAGAGCAACCGGGCTGGCGTAAACTTTTGATTTGCAGACGCGGTGGGAGGCAGGTCGTGCGGATTTGTGCGGCGCGGCTCCGGTTTTTTTGTGCGAAGTCCCCGAAAGTTTTTCATCCAATTATAGCAGAAATCACATTTTTTCTTATAACTTTGCGTTACGGTTGCTCTCTCACCAAGAGTGCGACCGCCGTTTTCGCTTTTCCACGGTCTCCGGGAGACGGCTGCCTCTGTTTCTTATGCCTTTGTTTTCCCCGGACCGGTTCAAAACGCTTTTTCCTGCACTCCGGGCAAACGGCCCGGAGGAAAGGGGTTGCCGCTCCTGCCCCAAGTAAGGTTCGTTCACGCAGCAAAGATAAGAAGATTCGCGGAAAGCGCGTTTCTGCCATGTAACACGTTCGTTCGCGAATGTAACCTCACCCCGTTTTTTTTGGATTTATTGACGTAACCGGAAGCAGATTTCCCTCCCCCGGCCCGCGATTTCCGGCCTTTCAGCCGCTCCTCCCGCTTCCCGCCTTCCCTACTTCCGGCTCAGGGGAGTCCGCCCACCCCCGTCCCCGCCACCCGTCGCGGCGCAGGGCGGAAAGCCCGGGTCAGGACAAGCGTCTGGCAACCGCTTGAGAAAAAAATGTGAATCACTTGAGAAAAAAATGTGAATCACTTGAGAAAAACCAAGCGCTTTCGAACAATTCGTATCACGCTGGCTTTCAACAATATGCAAAAACCGTCCCAGTGCAGGACCGGCAATCCGCCACCCGTGCCCGCCGTGCCGGATAGCAGGATTTGCAACCCCTTGAAAAACATTGCCCGCCGTGCCGGAATTGCATCCGCCCACAGTTCCTCTTGCGAAGTTTTTCCGGATCAATTACAAAATCCGGAAGCAAGAAAGGAGAGGAACGGAAAAACACGCCGGAATCCGCATGGTCACGTCGCACACCGCGGCCCGCCACATCCAAAAAGAGGGCGGCACCCAACGTGCCGCCCTCCCGGGAGTGTGAAAAAACGATTCTTACTTAACCTAATCTTTTATAACATGAAAAACTATTTATTCCATGATCTTCTTCTCGACATCGACTGTGCCGTCGGCGCGGTGGATCTTCACCACGTTCAGGCCCTTCACCGGACGATCGAGCTTGATGCCGTCCACGGTGTAGTACTCGTAAGATACCGGCTCAGCCTTCACGCTGTTGACATCGGTCATGGCCGCATTGTAGTCGAAGCCCGGCAGCGGAGCCACGAAGACGAGGCGCACTTCGTTCACGTAAGTGTTGGTATCCCACTGGATGCCTTCGTCCACACCCTCTCCATTCAGATTCTTGCCGGAAGTATAGTCTTCCTTCGCACCAATGGAGAGCACGGTGTTCTCGTCCGTAACCTTCACCTGGGCGATGATCGTCGGGAAGCCTTCGTCGGCGTTGTACTTCGTCGTACCCTGTTCGAAACCGGTGCGCAGCGTGTCGCCTTCCACGGTGGAAGCCCAGATGTACATGTCAGGAATACCCGTCTCGTCGTTCACGCCATACTTGCCGTCAGCCGTACGGGTGCGGAAGCAAACGTCATAGATACCCACGGGCAGGCCGCTGATCTTCTGGCCGATGCTGTAGTCGCCACGGTACATGTTGATCATGGACTTGGCCACCGGACGTGTGTCGCTGGACAGGTAGCCGTCGCGCAGGTGTGCGAAGCCTTCGAGCGTCTCCCAACCCGGAGTGTTCTCCAAGTCGAGGGTGTCGGCCGTGGAAGTCGAATAGGTGTAGAAGTCCGGGTTCTTCACGAAGCCCGTCACTTCGATACCCGAAGTAGCCACGACGTAGGCGCCGCTTTCGTCGGTCTTCGTCTCGCTGTAGATCGTGTCTCTGTATTCGGGAGCGATGGTGCCGCCTTCAGCCATGAGCTGATAGATGCGATACTTGTTCCAGCCGTTGATCTCGCGCACGATGTCGGCGTCGTCGAACAAAGCGTTGCGGGCGTCGTCCACCAGGCTGGCGGGTTCAACCACGGTCTCGATCTTCGTGGCCGTCTTGACGGCTGCGTCCAACTGGGCGGTCAGCGCGTCCACGCTGCTCTTGATGTTCGGAGCCAGGGAACCATACTTCGTGAGTTCCTCGTTGGCGGTGATCAGGTCGGCGTCTTCGAGCGACTGCGCGGTCACGCCGTCATACTTGGCCAGCACTTCGGAGCATGCCGCATATTCTTCCGTGAGGGCGTACTTCGTCGAAGCGTCGATGTTGGCCATCGCGTTTCTCAGGTTCTGCAGGTTCGTGTCGTAGCTGTCCACATTCGTCTGGCGGGTCAGCATCTGGCCACAGAGGCTGTAGATGGAGTCGCAGATGGCGCCGACAGTCGACGGAGAGTTGAACTTGCCGCTACCGGCTTCGTCCACAGCGGCCAGCAAGTTGGTCTTGGTGGTGCCGTTGTAGGCTTCGTTCTCCACCTGGTTCAGCACGACGTTCGCGCTGTCGACTGCGGCCTGCAGCTGAGCCTTGTAGTAAGAAGCGTCAGAGGGCTTGGCCACCACTTGCACGTTGCCCAACAGGAACTCGGCGAAGTTGTTCTGGCCGCCGTCCGGATTGTCGCTATAGAACTTCATCATGTAGTAGCCGGCTTCGTCCACCACGAATTCAGCGGTAGAAAGAGTGGCGCCCGTCACGGTGATGTTCTGTGCGCCGTTCACGTTCGGACGGGCGGTCACACCCTGGGCCGAGGCGACCACGTTGGCCTCGATCGGCGCGCCCTGGTTGTCCAAGGTGGTGCGGGCCAGGTCGACTTTCTCCAGATAGAAGTCATACTTCGGGAACTTGCCGTTGACGTCGTCAGCCTTCCAAGCCGCCATGCGGAAGGAGAACTGATACTTGCGCGGAGTCAGGTAGAGGGCAATGCGCGGATCCATGTTGGACACATCCAGCGTGCCGTCGGGCAGCACGTGGTTGGCCACCTGCGCGCCGAAGGTCAGCGTGCCGACGTTGCCGGCCGTGGAACGCCAGTAGATGGCTCCACCCTGGAAGTCGCCGGAATAGCCCGTCATCATGCGCGGGCCGCCGCCGGCGCCCAGCGGGTTGACACCGCCCCAGTTGTAGTTCCAAACCGTGCTGTCCTCGTTCAAGCCGTATTCGTGAACCACGCCGTCGTCGAATGAAGCCCAACCCACGGGGAACGTGCCGTTGGCGGTGGTGGCAAATTCATCGGACTTGTAGATCTCTTCCGTTTCGCCCGGATTCTGGTCGGGACCCACGGAGAAGTTGATGGTCTGCGAGGTGAGGCACTCGAATCCGCTCATGGCGTTGGTGACGTTGGTCAGGCGCAGATAGTATTCGCCATCCTCCAAGCCGCTGATGGGCACCACCAGGGTGTTCGGATCATTGGAATCCGTCACGGTCTCTTTGGACAAATCCTGTACCAGCTCGTTGTTGCCACGGAGCAACTGAATGGAAGCGATCTCGGTGGACACCGGACGGTCGTAAGTGACGCGCACTTCGGTGAACGTGGCGAGATCCAGCTCGAAGCTGTGGTCCTCGGGCACGGAAGACAAGTAGATCGGGCCGTCCATGAGGTAGGACATCGCGTCGATGGTCTCGTCATAATAAACGGCTTCGTTCTCGAAAGCGAGCACCTTCATCTCGCTCGTCACGTCCATGCTCGGGCGACGGTCGGTGTTGTAAACCACCGGGCAGTCCTCGGCCGGGGTGAAGCTGACGCGCATGTTGGCCGCCGTGGCCTCGTCGATTTCCTCGGCCATGAAGATGTACATGTAGCCGTCATCCTTCAGCTCCACGCTGTTCACGGCCAGTTCCTCTTCGCCGTTGGTCACCTTCACGCAGGAAGCCGGCAAGAGGTAAGTGCCGATGGGGTCGGTGCTGTTGACCGCCAGCTGGGCGGCATTCGTCGGATAGCCGAAGTCCACCCGGATGGCGTCATAGTTGTAGGTACAGCCCGCCATCGTGGCCTTCTCGATCGTGATGTCGTCGAGCAGGTAGGTGGTCGGATTGTACATGTTGATGGTCAGGAAGAACTTATCGGGGAATTCCGAATATTCCTCCCCATAATAAATCGTGTCACCGTCGGCGGTGATTTCCTTGATGTTGTTGTTGAAGTCATCGAAGACGCTGTTCTGCACGTCCTTGCCCGAATAGTAGGACACGAAGGAAATGCGGCGCCATTCGCCCGTCATGATACCGTCGG